>JAFUJY010000075.1 GCA_017467985.1 Bacillota bacterium | reverse complement strand
TAGGCCGAACCGCTTACTTGTGCGGAGTACCTGTTTACATTATAGAATATATCATATGGATTGTCAAGCATACTTTGTGATACCCAATTGAATTTTCCTTCTTTTTATATTATAATGATACTAACAACTCCAAGGAGGTCTTCTATCATGAAATTCCTAATGTTTGCTGATCTGCATTACTATCCCGGTAAATTCTACGGTACGACTTGGGACACTCTGCGTTTTCTGCAGCGTCGGGCAGAAGAAGAAAACTGCGACCTGATTCTTCATGCCGGCGACTTCTGTCATGGCCCATCTCTTGTGCCTGATTTTGTAAAGGCCTATAACGATTTTCATATTCCCAGCTATCACTGTCTGGGCAATCACGATACCGACAATACCCCTTATGAAGAGACACTGAAACTATATAACATGCCCGACGGTCACTATTTCTTTGATTGTAAGGGTTACCGCTTTATTGTTCTGGACGCTAACTACTGCAAGATTAACGGCGAATACATCCACTACGACATGGGCAATTACTACGCCGCGCCGGAATGTCGCGACTTTACACCCCCTGAACAGTTGGAATGGCTGCGGGAAACCATTGACGCCTCCCCCTATCCCTGTATTTTGTATGGTCACGACAGTTATGAGCGAACCAGAAAAAGTTCCAAGGATTATAAAGAGGTGCAGCAGATTATCAACGAGGCCAACAAGAAGAGTCCCCACAAGGTTTTGATGGCAATGAACGGACATCATCATCGGGATCATCTGCGGATTCTGGACGGTGTTTTATATTGGGATGTAAATTCCGTTTATTTTGACTGGGTCAGCGGCATGACCCACGACCAATATCCCAAGGAGCTGTCGGATCAATGGGAATACTTGTCCCATTCCGTGGCCTACAACGACCCACTTTATGCCATTGTTACCCTGGAGGGAAATACCATTACCATTCAAGGTACTGAGTCCTCCATGCTTTTGGGTGTAACCCGTGAAACCATTGGCGCTCCCGTTCTGGATGAAGAGGGCCGCGGCGTTTACCCCCGTATCCAATCTGCCAAAATCACCCTTCATTAATATTAGGAGTGCTTATGTCTCAAGATATCTTTTTTCAAGAAACGCTGACCCAGGGGATTACGACAATCTTCTTAAAATCCGGTGGATATCGTGGGCGCTGTTATTACAGCGATAAAATTGCCCACGGTCTGGGCGAAGGGACGGTCCAGCTTTCCTTTGCGGTACTGGATGAGGCAGGCTATGATAACGGCCCGCTGAATGGCTCCCATCTTATTTTTGGAGACTTGTCTGCCTTTGAAGAGTCCTCTTATCTGCCCGGGGTTCCCGCTGTTAAGATTGGAGCCGTACTATTTCCGGAGCAGGGACAGTTCCAAATCGGTATTCGCCTGCAGGAAAATACCCCTTTGTCTCAGTTAAAAATCGCTTGGTGGGCCTCCCGTCTAGAGCCCAAGACCCGTCCCGCAGTGATTTTGCCTGATACGGTGCTGGATGAGCCGGACGAACTGCTGTCCCAGCCGGACGAAAATGCCTTTTTCATCACCAATGCTCCCCGCGTTCTGCGCACCGGCAAACAATTTTCTTTTCATGTGGCCATGCCCAAGGCCGGCGGCACTCCGGTGTGGACTGTCAAGGAGCCCGGCGGCGGTACCATCACCCAAGAAGGTGTTTATACCGCTCCCTCAGTACCCGGTATTTTTGAAATTCAGGCTTCCCTGGGTGAACAAATCACCTCTGTTTATATTATGGTTAAGGAGTAACCTATGTACCGCTATCTTTCTGCTATTGGCATGAGTGAATATATCAGCAAAAAACGGCTGGATTCCTTTGTTCATGCGTGTTTGCTGTCCACTGATATGGACACGGATATTTATACGGACACCGTCACCGGTGAAACCACAGTGGAACTGACCCGTCCCATGGATACTTTTGGATTTGTCCTGCGGGGCGTTCAAGAAGGTGCTGCTGTTTCGCTAACCTCTGTTATGCCCATCATTCGCACTTTTCGTAATTATATGCAGCTGACCAACTGGGATGTGGAGAGTCTGGAAGAGGTCCGTCCCGTTTTGTGCGGAGATGATGTGCAGTTTGGCACCCCCATTGAGGTGATTTTGACTCAGCGTCACCCCATGGTCAAGCGCTTTTTAGATGCACCGCCAATACTGACTGTGGGACTTTGTGCCCTTTCCACTTCTGGCCAGATTCTGCTCAATGTGGTTCGCAATGCTGAGGATGAACAGGCCTATCGGGACGAGGAGGATTGGCGCCGTGAAATGGCCAATCGTGTCCGCCAAGGTGACCGGGATGCGGAACGCAGTCTAACCGAAGATTCCCGAATGATCGAGGAGGATATGCGGGAGCGTCTGAAAACCGAAGATGTTTATACCATTCTGGAAAGTCTGATTATTCCCGCTGATGATTCCACCTTTGGTTTGTATAATATTTTAGGCACCATCACTGCCATTCACAAAATCATGAACCCCCTCACCGAAGAATGGGTTTACGAATTTGAGCTGAATGTGATGGGTACCCCATATAATCTGTACATCAATCCCCGTGACCTGGAAGGCCAGCCCTCTGTGGGCATGCGTTTTCAAGGCAGCGCCATGCTCATGGGCGATGT
>JAFUJY010000074.1 GCA_017467985.1 Bacillota bacterium | reverse complement strand
TGATTAGCGTTGAGGTTCCTGATGATGGAATTGTAGACGATTTACCAATATGTGAATTTTGGGGAGAATACAATGGGAAATTGTATTTTGTCTTAGAATCGTATGAAACGGTTGGTGACAATGTTCGCAGAACAACAATATCTATTTTTGCATGGTCAGCAGCAGAAGGAATGAAATTAGTAGCGCAGGTAGAAAATACAAGATGATTGCAATTGATTCATAAAGGAAGGAGGTAGTCATCCAGTGAAAAAATTAACCGTGATTCTCCATGATTTGGCTGGAGTCTATCTCTATTCTTATCCGTTTTTTGCGGTGGCCGCCTTTGCATTGTTAAAAGAAGAATGGAGCATAGCTGAGCTGCTGCGGCTCCACACCTTGATTTGGGTACCCGGCTATTTGTATGCGGTACGGCAGAAAGCAAAGGGAAAGTGGCTGAGAATCGTGCTGCATTTTTGTATTTTCATAGGAGCATTGGCATACTCCGGGAGCAGTGAGCCGGGAGACTTTATGACCATATTCGTACTGTTGCTGGCCTTCTTTATATTTTCACTTATGCTTTTCTCCGCGGATATGATACTGGAAACATCCGCAGGGGCACTGGGCTTTTTTGGATGCCTTCTATTTATATTATATATGGTTGTAAAAGGGCCGGAGTTAAAGGGATATTTCGTTTTTGCCTCAATTATCCTGCTGCTCTTGTATCTGGCAGATATGCACTTCTTTAATATGAATCGAACACTGGAGAATTCCCAGCAAATACTGAGACAGGATATCCACGGGATCAAAAGACGTAATTACATAATTTTCATGGGGACTTTGCTGGTGATGGCCCTGGGGACGCTAGCAGTTCTGGGCCTAGGCGTGGACAAGATCCTGGGAGTATGGTTTGAAAGAATATTCGGCTGGATTGGGCGGCTGTTTTCTCAGGAGGGAAAGGAATCGGAGCAAGAGGTGACAGATCCGCTTCAGTTTAATGACTTGCCTTGGGGACTGTCAGAAAGTGCAGGAATGTCCCAGGGGGGAGGAAATGCAATTCTAATAACTCTTGCGGTGGCTGCGGTTGTGGTCGTGATTTTACTGATAATAAAATATTGGCGTGGTACGGCGCAGGAAGAGGAGCTGGACTATTACGAAGAAAAGAGCAGTTTCAGTGAAAGGAAAGGGCGAGTGTCCCGCATGCACCGCTTTTGGGCGAAAAGCAATGGGGAGCGGATACGCCAAGTGTATCGTCAGTGGGTAGAACGGCTGGCTGAGCAGGGAATGCGCCTACGGCGGTCAGACACTGCTGGGCAGATCAATGAGCGGGTGGAAGAGATAAGTTTTGATGAGATGACCCGGCTGTTTGAAAAGGCACGATACTCTGAGGAAACGATTACTGAGACAGATCTTGACCGGATGAAGCGCAGTGCGGAGACTCTGAAAATAAAAAGATGATCGCGGCCGTAGATTGAAAAGAAGCGGCGGATGTGCTATAATGACTATATCAGACTTTTCTTTCGGGAGGCAATCATGAAACAAAAGACAAATACCAACTACGTGACAAGCAAAAAAGAACGCTGGGCCTATTGTCTGTTTTTCTTAGGCCAGAACATTCTGTGGGGTTATGCGGGATATGTGGAGACCTTTTTGACGGATATCGGTATTGCTGCAGTGACCGCAGGTATGCTGCTGGTGGCCCCTAAACTGTGGGATGCCATCAATGATATTATTTTTGGTTATATTATGGATCGGTTCCGTTTTAAGAGCGGGCAGAAGTTTATTCCCTGGGTGCGGATTGGTGTGACGGCCATCGGCATTACCACGGTGGTGCTGTTTGCCATTCCCGAATCGGCAGCCCAGACAGTAAAAATCATATGGTTCCTGCTGGCCTATGTTATTTTTGACATATGCTATACGATTTTGGATGCTCCGGCCTTTGCGGTGACTACAGTTATGACCTCCGATGTACAGGAACGAACGGCCATTATTGCCGGCGGTAAGCTGTGGGCCATGGTGGGCGGTGTCATTGCCACCTTGTGTGTTCCTCTGCTGCGTCCTATGCTGGGGTGGTTCACGGCTTGCGTAGTATTTGTCATTGTATCCATTGTGTTGATGGTACCCATGCTGGTGTGGGTCAAGGAGCGCCGCAGCGAAAGCATGGAAAGTGCTGAGAATCCCGGCTTTAAGGAAATTGTTCAGTATCTGAAGACCAATAAGTTCCTGTTGGTGGCATTGATTTCGCTGTTATTGCTGGGTCTGGCCAGTTTGGAGCAGAAAATGGCGATCTACATGGGCCGCATTTGTCTGGGCCAGGAAATCACTGCTACGCTGGTGGCCGGCGGTGCTGCCATTGCGGTGATCGTGGTATCTGCAGTGGTACCGGCACTGGCTAAGAAATGGGACAAGGTGCAGGTATTGTGCGTGGGCCTTGCCTTCTCCATCGTTATGGATATTATAGCGTACTTTATTGGTTATGATAGTTTGATCCTGGTGGTTCTGATGACCACATTGAAATGTTCCGGTTTGGGATTCTGGTCGGTTATTATTTATATGCTGATTGCGGACACCGTAGAGTATGGTGCGTACAAGACCGGCACTCGGGCAGCCGGTATTTCCTTTAGTCTGCAGACCTTTGTGGCAAAACTGAAAAATGCCCTGATTGGTTCAGTGGTACTGTTCAGTTTGTCTGCGGTTGGTTTTGTGGAAGGAGAAAATGTGGTGCAGCCCGCAGGAGTAGCTGATGGCGTGTGGGGATTGTTCTGCTTGTTCCCCGCAGCAGGTTTTGCGGTGGCACTGGTGATTCTGCTGGTATTTTACAAGTTGAAGACCAAGGATGTACAGGTGATGTCCTTGTACAATAACGGAGAAATCAGTAAGGAAGAGGCCGAGGCTGCTCTGGCAGATAAGTATGGCCCCGCAGGAAAAGCATGATGAATTCGGAGGTAAAAATTTATTCCCGCCCGGATGGCGCCATTCAGCGGGTGCAGGTGGTGCGGTTGGAAAACTGGCAGGACCTGGACTTTATGCCCATGCAATATGATGACCAGGCGCTGGCATGCTTTGCCAATGTGTATCGCCGGTATCTGGTGCCGGGTTGTCCCTGGATTTTTGGAAAACTGGTGATGTTTCATATTCCTGATGATTACGAGTTGCAGCTGCCCAAGCACACCGATAAATACGGCTGGATTGGCGACAAGCATACCCAGGCGGCAGCCGCCATCGAAAAGAATGTGAAATTCGTAAAGGGCAAACCTGTTTTTAAGGATCAGGAGACTGAAAAGTTTTGGCACGATCTGGAAGAGCGTGGTTGTCTTCATGTCATCAGCGGCAAGCTCCCCTTTACACAGGCGATCCCTGTGGGGGAATGTCCCGGATACATGAGTCGAAATGAGATCCAGGCTGCTTTGAAAGTCAACACATCGTTTTTTATCATGGACCCCATCGATTGTGCCACGGTATTTGACCATGTGGGAACGCCCATTGGTTTATGTGTCAAAAACGGCGCGATTCTCAATCCGCCCATGTTTGATCGGGAGGCCTTGTTGGTCAATAAGGAGGGGCAAGTCACCATTGGTTGTCCCTGTATACAGGATTTGAACATTCATATAGGCAATCACATATTCAAAGCCGGGAAGAATGCAGTTCTTTATACTCGGCCTGAAGGGGCCAAGACACCCAGCGACAAACGTAAGAAGATCGTAATTGTGGGCCAGCGGGTGGTAGCGGTAAAGGAAAGCGGCAGTGTGAAGATTCCTGCCTCCGGTTTTGTGCTGTGTCCCCATGAAAACTGCAGCGTGGCACCTGGTGACACTGTGTCCTATGATGGATTGGAGGATGTATTATTCGGCATTCAGGTGGGCAACAGCATTATGCGGGACGGCAAGAAGACGGAGAGCTTTCGCTCTGGTTTTTATAATATCAAAAAGCTGGAGAGGGTGCCGTACCCTCCCAGTTTGTATCCTATGGATTTTGATCATGCTCGGGCGGCTCGCATGGCCATTGGGGCTGATCGTGATGGTAAACCGGTGATTTTCTGGGCTGAGGGTGCCAGTAAAATAAAATATGTTCCGGGTGTGGACAGTACCGGAGCTAGTCTGAAGGAAATGGCTGAGATCGCCGAGGATCTGGGCTTGGTTCAGTGTGTCAATTTGGATGGTGGCGGTTCAGCCCAGATTTTGCTGAACAATCAGCGAAGTTTGAAGATCTCCGATCGTGCCCCCGACAACAGTGAGACCGAGCGGCCCGTACCCATGGGATTGATGGTGAGGTAGGAGTTATAATTGATCTTCTAATACAAGAACATTCACTTGTTTTGTTTCATAAGTGCCTCCGTCAATGGCGATCAGGCCGTTACCATAGAAAATATCAGCATTATCCCGGGTACGGTCAGGGTCAAATGGATGTGCGAAAAAAGTAGGCATATGACCGCAGACCAGGGTTTTATCAGGAATGGGTCTTTCGCCGGTATATTCCTGTGTCCATTTGATCCAGCGGGCTTCCTCCCAGGCTTCGCAGGAGGCTGAGGCCCGAGCGGACGGAGTAGTTGCATTTTCAGGAAACCATCCGTGTACAAATACATAGTGGGAAGTCTCGTAGTAATCCTGTGTATTCGTAATAAAATCACATATTCGATCAACCATGCGGGTTTTGCCGGAAAAATCAATTGTATCATCCAGTGGATCGATAGAATATTTACCAAAAAGATTTTCAAGAGTTTTCATAGTACCATTGATGTAGTGATGGGGAAGAAGTTGTCCTGTTTGAAATAGCTCCAGTAAAAGATCTTCATGATTCCCTCTCAGTAGGACTTTGTGCTTTAATCGTTCAAAGAATTGCAGTACCTGGAGGTTTTCGTTTCCGCGATCAAAATAGTCTCCGCAGCAAATAAGCAAATGTTCCGGGTTATCGGGGTCAAAGTGGGCTTTATCCAGTGCCTCTTTCAGGAGGGTGTAGTGTCCATGAATATCGGATACCACAAAAAGTTTTCGATTGGTTGGCATTTTTATTCACATCCTATTTTCTAATATTTCAATCGATTTTTTTACATCGGCTTCTTCTAATCCATTCCTATAGTTCGATGTTTTTATAAAATGCCCGAGTAGTAATGGGGAGGATAAAAAGCGATCATCCAACACAACAAAGTTCTTGACGGGTGTATGGTTCCTAAGCCAAGCGGCGATTTCATCTTCTCGGCAGCAGCCAAGAGAGGGTATTTTATCAAAAATGTGTAAGCGGTACTGTTTGAAGAGATCATTGATTCTTCTTCCCACAGTATCGCATTTTTTATCATCCTGATCCCAATGCTCACGCCAAGCAGTTGAAAGGACAATTTTAGCATCTGTGGCATCAATGAGTTGTTTTAATAAAATTATCCTTGCGGGGTCAATGATAACACCATATTCTTTGCAGCCTCGGACATATTTTTCAGAATTTAAGACTCCGTCAAAATCAAGAAAAACAATCTTATCAGGCATAAATATCATAGCCAATACTATATAATTTGAATGGCATTGTAAAGTTGCCGTTTGCATCCATATACGAGTAAAGGGAAACAGATTCATAATCTTCCCCTCCAAAACCCCATGAATCCATCCAGTATCTGCCGTCCGGTCGGACAGTCCAGATCATTCTGATTCTGTCGGCATTTATTTTCTCAAAAAAGGCCTCATATTTAACAATTGGATCAATTACTCTTTTTCCCAGTTCACTTTTCAATTTATCTGTGTATTCAATGCCTGGAAAATCGAGAATATTACCATCTTTGTCCACGATTTGTTTTTTTATATTCAGCGCTTCATTAATAAATAAAATAGAAAAGTCTTGCTTAAACAAATATTCGGAGTGGGGATCACTGATCAAATATTTGTTGAGGTATATTTTTTCTTTCACACGAATCCTCCTTTCATTACATTTTGAGCATCCATAGGGTGTTCATTTTCCAAGTATTTATAAACAAAAATCTCATCATTGTAGGGAATGGATTGAATACCCAGTTCTTTTGCTGAAAGCTTGGTATGGGATAGTTCATCGCATAAATAAGCCATTTCAAAATGAGTTTTGGAAGTGGGACGATTTAGGCATTTTACATATGCATCACCGCGTTTCAGATTCTCAAGAGAGTTAATAGAAAGAACAGGGATCTCCATAATTGTTTTTTTATCCGGAGACAGTGCTGCATCTAATGTTTTTATCCGTCTTGTACCACACTTTTCGGAGAATTCCCGTTTAGTTTTATGGCTTTGAGAACCGAGAAATATCTCCACGTTACAATTCCCTTTGATCGTACCGGCATCGGCGACTCCATAATTTCCTTCAATTTGTTCATAGGATTGAACATATAATTGAAAAATAATACGTCGAGACAAACTGGTTGAAATTTTATTTGTGAAGCCGTTAATCACAGGAATGTTTGCGAATTCATCCAGGATAAAAAACATTTCTCGATTTAACTTTCCGCCGTTTGCTTCTGCTTTCAGGAGCATTTCTTTATATACCCAATCAACAAACAAACCTGCTATAAAATAATCACTTTTTTCGTAATCTCTGGTAATTAAGAAAATGACAAAGGGCTGTTCATCGCAGTTGCTTAGATAAATATTGTTGTCATTAGCCAATGAATAGATTTTTGGATTAAACCATTCCTGCATTATATTTTCAAAACACCCCAGGTAGCTTCGGGTAGTGGTGGGAGCATTTTCGAAAAAGGCACGCATATGTCTTATGGAATCATCTGTAATCTTTTTATGCCACAACTTGGTGGTTTTTAGCAGGGGAGTATTTATCATACCACCACTCAAAACGCTGTCACGCAGAATCTCGTAATAACGCTGCATATTCATGAAATTCATGTTTTCTCTTTCAAAGCCGCTTTGAGGGGTTATTGCATCTTCCAGCATTAAGTAGATCATACCTCGTAAAATCTACAG
>JAFUJY010000073.1 GCA_017467985.1 Bacillota bacterium | reverse complement strand
GGCCGTGGACGCCCCCAATGTATTCCAGCATAATGGGCGCTTTTATATGGCCTACATCGGTTTTGACGGTATTGGCTATCAAACCGGTCTGGCAGTGTCCGATGATCTACTCCACTGGGAGGATCTGGGCGTTATCCTGAAGCGGGGCAGCCATATGCCTTGGGACAATGTAGGTATGGCCGCCACCTCCATGCTTATGGATAAAGATCTCTATGGCGGCAACAAGCTGATCAAGTGGCAAGGCAAATATTGGCTCATGTATCACGCCTATCCCGGCGAAGGATACGAAGCCGGCTCTGCAGAAATGGGACTGGCCTGGACCGAGGATGAAACCCTGATGGACTGGCATTTTTACGGCGACCCCGTCTTTTCCTGGAAGGATGGTGCTCCCTGGGAGCACGGCGGTCTGTACAAAAATGACCTGCTCATGCACGATGGTAAGTTTTATCTCTTCTATAATGCCAAAAACTGCGATAACAAAGAGGAACGATGGATCGAACAGACCGGTGTGGCCGTATCCGACGACTTGATTCATTGGACTCGTCCCTTTGACCATCCTATTTTACCGGTGGATCCTGATAGCTGGGACAGCATTTTTGCCAGCGACCCCCAGGTATTTTATGATTCTAAGGAAAACCAGTGGGTCATGTTTTATTATGGCTTGGGGAATCTTTCTGCCTGTGACGGCGTGGCTGTCAGTCAGGATCTGTATCACTGGACCAAATTCCCCGCCCCCATTCTGACCATCGGCCGTCCGGGCACCATCGACTCCAAATATGCCCATAAGCCCTATGTCATCTACCATAATGACATGCTCTATCATTTCTACTGTGCTTGTCGTCCTGTTCGTGAGGATGACATCGCTAAAAACGGTGACGAGTTCCGCTGCATTACTGTGGCCAGAAGCAAACCGTGGTAATTCCATCAATTATTCGGAGGTGCAATACTATGTCCATCATTTATTCCCAGGAATTCAACTCTTTTTACCTTTCCACACCCAATACTTCTTACGTTCTTTCCGTAAACCCGGGTGGATTTTTGATTCATAATTATTATGGATGTCGCCTTCCTGTCTGTGATATGCGTTTTACCGCTGAACGTTCAAGCCAGGCCTCCTTCTGCCCCAATAGTGCCGACCTGACCACGGTTCCGGATAAGGCGCCTATGGAGTATTCCTGCAACGGTACCGGCGACTATCGCGTTTCTGCCCTGCAAATTCGGGAATCCCGGGGAAATGCTTCCACCGATATCCGCTATGTCTCCCATAAGTTTTACAAGGGTAAACCCGCACTGCCCGGTCAGCCTGCAACTTATGCCTCTCAGGACGAAGCCGAAACCCTGGAGATTCTTACCCGGGATAATGTCACCGGCGCAGAAGTGACCCTCTATTACACCGTGTTCAACAATTATGACGCAATTGCTCGCCGCGCCGTGATCCACAACAGCTCCGCCCTTCCCTTGGACCTGGAGCGAGTATACTCTGCCTGCTACGACATTCCCAAGGGCAATTGGGATATTTGTCATTTGTACGGCACCTGGGCGAAGGAGCGAACCTTCGAACAAAATCCCCTTCCCCATGGAATTACATCCATCGAAAGTAAGCGTGGTTCCTCCAGCCATTATCACAATCCCTTTGTGGCGATTGCAAGCCACAATGCATCGGAAGACCAGGGCGATGTTTATGGCGTTAGTTTAATTTATAGCGGAAACTTTTCCATGCAGGTGGAACAGGATACGGAGGGTGACCTGCGGCTTATCGCCGGTATCAACCCCACAGATTTTGGTTGGCATCTGGAACCCGGTGCCTCCTTTGAAACTCCGGAAGCGGTTTCCGTTTATTCTGCAGAGGGCTTGGGCGAAATGAGCCGTACCTTCCACAAGCTTTACCGCAACAACCTCTGCCGCGGTCCTTGGAAAAATGCCAAGCGCCCCCTTCTGATCAATAACTGGGAAGGTACTTATTTTGATTTTGATGAAGAAAAAATCTATAATATTGCCAAAGATGCCAGTGAACTGGGTATCGAAATGCTGGTTCTTGATGATGGCTGGTTCGGTGCCCGCAACCATGACCGAGCTGGACTGGGCGACTGGTATGTAAATGAAAATAAGCTGCGTGGCGGTCTGGGCCTTCTAACCCAACGAATCCATGCGCTGGGCATGAAATTCGGTCTTTGGTTTGAGCCGGAAATGATCAATCCCGACAGCGACCTGTATCGTGCCCATCCCGACTGGTGCCTGCAAGTGGCAGGACGCCCCATGTCGCTGGGTCGAAATCAGTACGTACTGGATATGTCCCGCCCCGACGTTCGTGACTATCTCTTTGAACGGATGGATACCATCCTGAACGAAGCACAAATTGAATACATCAAGTGGGATTTTAATCGTAACATTACTGAAGCTGCCAGTGCCCTGCTGCCCGCCCACCAGCAGAAGGAGATCTTCCATCGCTATGTTTTAGGTTTGTATGAACTTCTGGAACGCCTTCTTACCGCCCATCCCGATCTGCTTTTAGAAGGATGCTCCGGCGGCGGCGGACGTTTCGACCCGGCAATGCTCTATTATTCTCCCCAAATCTGGACCAGTGATGATACCGACGCCATTGAGCGTTTGACCATTCAGTATGGCACCTCCATGTGCTATCCCACCACCGCCATTTCCTCCCACGTTTCCGTCTGCCCTAACCATCAGACTGGCAGAAGTCTTCCTCTTCAGACCCGGGCAGATGTGGCTTTGGCCGGAACCTTTGGCTATGAATTGGATGTAACCAAAATGTCCGACGAAGAAAAAGAAGCCGTCAAAGCCCACGTGGCAGAATATCACAAATATTACGATCTGATTCATTTTGGTGAACTGTATCGTCTGATTCCCCCCAACGCAGATGAATGTGCCTGGTCCTATGTGGCTGAAGACAAAACGGAGGCTCTTTTGACCTTCGTCAATATCCGCTGCCGCCCCCAGACCCGACGCTGCGTCAAGTTCCGGGGACTCGCTCCGGACAAAATCTATGCCGACCAAGATGGCAACATCCGTCCCGGCAGTGTGTGGATGAATGTGGGTATCATTAAAACCGATACCATGAGGGATTTTGAAACCTTTAAGGTTTACCTGAAAGAAGTAAAATAATGAGGAGGACTTACCTATGCTGTGGATGACCCGTACCAAAAAGTTTATGATTATTTTAATCGTTCTTACCATTATCATGTTTGTTGCTTCGGTTATTAATTTGGCTAACAGCAGCTTTGGCTTTTACCTCACTGCTCCCTTGGCCCTACTCTTTCTGATTTTTGCCATCGCCATGTACGTTGTGCAAAAAGATGTGAGTGAATATATTCAAAGTCAGTCCATGCAGGATTAATGAAGAAGCCCCGGTTCACTGGGGCTTTATTTAATATTAGTTG
>JAFUJY010000072.1 GCA_017467985.1 Bacillota bacterium | reverse complement strand
CCCTGAATACGAGTTGCCTGCTGACCCGAGGGCTGGAACAGCATATCGCCCTTACCCAGCAGATTTTCTGCTCCCACCGTATCCAGAATGGTTTTAGAATCCACACCGGAAGAAACAGCAAATGCCAATCGCGAAGGAATATTGGCCTTAATAACACCATTGATAACATCTACAGACGGTCTCTGGGTGGCCAGTACCAAATGCATACCTGCCGCACGTGCCATCTGACCCAAACGGGTAATGGCAGTCTCCACTTCTTTACCCGCAACCATCATCAAGTCTGCCAACTCATCTACCACAATAACAATCTGAGGCAGAGTCTCCATCAGTTCGCCTTCCAGTGCCCGCTTGCGGACAGCTTCGTTATAGCCCTTCAAATCTCGCACATTCATGTCCGCAAACTTTTTATAACGGTCATTCATCTCCTGCACCGCCCAATTCAGCGCCGCAGCAGCCTTCTTGGGGTCATTAACTACCGGCAGCAGCAAATGGGGAATACCATTATATACGGACAATTCTACCACCTTGGGGTCCACCAGAATCAGTTTTACATCCCGAGGATGGGCCTTATACAAAATACTGATCAAAAGCGCATTAATACATACACTCTTACCGGAACCGGTGGCACCGGCAATCAACAGGTGAGGCATGCTGGCAATATTGGTGACTTTAATCTCACCATCAATAGCCTTACCCAAGCTAAATGCAACCTTGGACGGATACTTGCGGAACACATCACTTTCGATGATTTCCCGCAGGGAAACCATGGCCGGCTTCTTATTGGGGACTTCAATACCCACCGCACTCTTACCGGGAATGGGCGCCTCAATACGAATGGCAGGCGCTGCCAGATGTAAAGCGATATCATCCGCCAGATTCACAATACGGCTTACCTTAACGCCCTGACTGGGAATCAACTCATATCGAGTTACTACGGGGCCCTGATTTACCTGGGTGACCGTTGCCTCTACACCAAAGCTTAACAATGCTTTTTCCAGCTTCTGAGCGTTCTGGTACAGCTCATCCCGACCGCCCATCTCCGGCGGTTTGGGTTTATCTAACAGATCAATGGACGGGAAAACATATTCCTGTTCTCCCTGTTGATCCGCAAAAAGGTTCTGCTGGATACCAAAGCTAACCTTCGCCTGTTCTTCTTTTGTTACAGGATCCGCCTTCTTAATGGCTTTCTCTGCTTCAGCCGGGTTGGGAGTCTGCACTTTTTCCTTTACAGGCTCTCTTACCACCGGCTCAACCACCGTTTCCGGTTCGTAAACCATCACCGGTTCTTCTTTTCTTTCCGGCTCAGAAAGGGCCGCCGCCTGGGTCTTTGCCATATGCGCCTCTTTCTTCTGCCGATATTCATCGTAAGAAATCAGCGGAATGTCCAGGATGCCATCCTTAATGGGCTTTTTACCCTGGGGCTTAGCCTCAGGAGCTTTGGTCTCAGGGGCCTGGGCCGCAGCCGGCTCCTTACGACGCAAAAAGGATGGAATCTCCTCATCCGGAGCTTCTTCCAAAACCAGCGGTGTCTCCTGCGTCTCCACCCGATTCAGATGAATCTCCATCTGACTGGCCGCCGCATTCTGCCGCTGCTCTTCTTCAGCTTTTTTGCGCAGTTCCTGATGCTGACGCACCTTCTCCCGCACATTGGCTTCTACATTCTTGGTGACCTTCTGTGTGCCGCGAATCGCAGCAATCGCCGCCTGAATGGCAGACTTCTCAGTAATGACCACCAAGCAGATAATCAAAACACCGATTAGCAGCAAAATGCTGCCCACCTTCCCCAGCAGATCCATCAACATCATACCAAGGAAGCCGCCTACAACACCGCCGGTATACCAAGTGGCCTTTTCATACCACTCCGCCAAGGTCTTCATCTGTGCACCATTTATAATGTGCATCAAGCATCCCACCGCAACCACAAACAAAAAGATGCATAAATTCTTAGCATATTGCGGATATGCCGGCGCCTTCCACATGCGCATCACCACTCCGGAAATACCGGCAATACAGAACAAGTATGCCGAAATTCCCAGCGCTCCCACACTCACATCGTGCAATGCCTTGCCGATGATTCCGAAGGAATCGCCCAAGCAGATACTCAGCAAGAACAATACCAGAATCAGCAGACTTACCAGATAACGAACTTCTTTACTCACCGTTTCTTTTACCTGGAACTTGGGCTGATGTACTTGCGTCTGCACTGCCTTTGTGGTATTCCCGCTGCGGGATTGGCTCTTACCACCGGAAGATGTGGTTTTATTCGTCTTAACGGTATTCACTGGCGCCTGTGTTTTCTTCACAGACCCATTACCGGTTGTCGGCTTCTTTTTAGCAGTGCTGCCGGACTTTTGACCGGTGGCACGCTGCTTTTCCAAAGCTGTTTTACTCGCCATATTCTCCCCCCTGGCGTCAATAGATTACAGAATTAATCCGCCTACCAGCGCAATCACACCGACCACGCCGCAGTAATATCCAAAATAATGGAACTTATTGTTCTTCAGAAGCTGCAGCAACGTGCGGATGCATGCATAGCCAACCGCTGCAGATACAACTACACCCACCACATAGGGAGCCCAATTACCGGCCAGCTCAGCATAATCCGTCTTGAGCATAGTCAACAATGTAGCACCCGCAATGGCAGGAATAGAAATCAAAAATGAAAACTTAATGGCAAAGGCCTTTTCAAAACCACCGGCCATACCGGCTACAGTTGTGGAACCGGAACGGGAAATGCCGGGGATTGTGGCAATACCCTGTACAATACCCACAGCCAGTGCATCCCTGAACGTTGCCTTCTCCACGGTCTTATGACCTACCGGAATCTTCTGAGAGGCCAACAGCAATGCACAAGTCACCAGCAGTGTAACACCTACACCAATGGTGGAAGACATAAAGATATCCTGCAAAAATGCCTCAACAAATAAGCCCATAATGGCAGTGGGAACACTGGCAATCAGCACCATTACCACCATCTTACGCTCTGTGTACATCTTAAAGGGATTGTTCTTCTTATTGATCAAATACTTAACACCGTCAATGATCAATAACACACCCTCTTTGATCAAGGACCAGACATCCTGCCAATATACAATAAATACTGCCACCAGGGTACCCACATGCAAAAGCACTTCCAACAAGGGACCTCCATCCGTATTAATGCCTAAAATCTGGCTCATCAAAATCAAATGACCGGAACTGCTAATGGGTAAAAACTCGGTTAATCCCTGAACAATTGCCATCCAAATCGCTTGCCACATACCTAACATAACAATCTCTCCTTTGCTCACCTATTCTATCACTTTATTATACACTGAATTTCAAAATCTGTAAAGGCGAACGCATAAATCTTTTTTTATTAACAAATTCTAAACCATATATAAATTTCCAGGAGGTTCCCATGAATAACGAACAATTGCAAAAGCAACAGGACGAAATCATAGAATCCGGTCAGTTAGAACTGGATGAAAACAAACAAAAACATCGCATTCACCTGCTCACCATCATCGGTGAAATCGAAGGCCACGAAAACCTGCCCGGTACCAGCAAAACCACCAAATACGAGCATCTGCTGCCCCGCCTGGCATCCATCGAGGACAGCAACGAGGTGGATGGTGTACTGGTATTGCTGCAGACCAGCGGCGGCGACTGCTCCGCAGGTCTTGCTTTGGCGGAAATGATCGCTTCCCTTTCCAAGCCCGTGGTTTCCCTGGTCATCGGAGACAGTCACTCCATTGGCGTTCCTCTGGCTGTAGCCTCGGATTATTCTTTTATCGTCCCCACCGGCACCATGATTATCCACCCTGTTCGCATGAGCGGTATGGTCATTGGCGCCCCCCAGACCTTTGATTATTTTAAAATCATCCAAGACCGCATCACCGGTTTTATCGCTTCCCACTCCAAGGTCAGCGTCCCCCGCCTGGAAGAATTAATGTTAAACAAGGGGGTTCTCACCAAAGACTTAGGCACCATCCTCGTAGGGGAAGATACCGTACGAGAGGGCTTGATTCACGAAGTGGGCGGAATTGATAAAGCTCTAACCAAGCTTCATCAACTGATCGCTCAGAAGTAAAACGAGGGACGGATCCCCTGCAGCCCTATGGGCCTGGCAAGGCTCCGCTCCCTCTTTTTAATCTTTCAAATTAGTTCTTTTGATTTTGTATTTTCCGTTTT
>JAFUJY010000071.1 GCA_017467985.1 Bacillota bacterium | reverse complement strand
AGTATTCATAGTGTTACATCTTCTTTCTTACATATATTTTGGCAAATGAAATCCCTGAAGATTTCTCTTCAGGGACACGAAGAAACTGAGTTTCTGGGTGTTCATTCAACCTGTACGATAATAGCACAAATGTGGACAAAAGTCAACAATTATTTATCGGTCGAATGCACTCAAAATGGTGCGTCGATACTCCACCTGAGCCTCCGCTGACAGGTCGCAGTGATCCCGCAGGGGAACACGCACATAGCGAATTTGGTGGTTGACCTCCATGGCTTTGACAAAGGCCTCGGAGTGTTTTTCAATATTGACCAACCGATCCCCCAGACAATGGAAAATAGTGTAGGAGATATCCGGCATTTCATCCACCAAGTGCAGGGGAGATGCGGACCGCAGGGCCTCCTCCATGGTTCCGTCGTAGTTAGCAAAAGCACTGTACAGCGTGCGGGGCAAGTCCTCTCGCTCAGTAAAATGATAGGGAAGATCACAAACGGGACAATCAGCCACGCAGGCAACGGGCGTAATCTGGGCATAACGGCAGTATACCAGTGAGGATAATCCGCCCATGCTCTGACCTACGGAGACGATTTTTACATCCGTCCCCAAACCATAGTGGTCGCACAGAACCTCCACGATTTCATCGGTATAGCGCACTGCTTGCTGATTCATCCAGCACCAGGGGTTGTTATAAGGAATCACAAAGATAATGCCTTTTTCTGCAAATTCCAGTCCGTCGCCGGGATGAGAATCGGGATAACGGTTCATATTGCCCAGTCCGCAGAAATGAATTACCATGCCGCGAATAGGACCCTCAATCAGCTTGTCGTTGGAATAAGCAAAGCTGTGCAGATTCTCATAGGTCATGATCTTTTCCATGATTATTTATCCTCTAAAACTTCGATAATTTCAGCAATGTACATGCTGTGATAATCCTTGTCGCTGTAGATCTTGTCATTGATGGTGGGATCAATAAAGGTATCCGCTCCCAGGAAGGTTTCTGACAATTTACGGCAAACGAAGACCAGCTTAGCCTCCTTAAAATAAACAGTACCTTGGTCATACACCGGTGTCAGACCGGACTTGGCGATTTTATCTTCGTCCCGGCCGGAAGCAGTGCCCAGATAGCCTAAAGTCTTTTTATAGGACTCATCAAAGAATGTCAGGGTGAATGTGTCATTGGCATCTACAAATTCCTTTGTGTAACGGCTCTGGCGAATGTAAACTGTAACCACATTTTTGCCCCAGATATGTCCTACACCACCCCAGGAAACGGTCATGGTATTGGCCTTAGACTCATCACTGGCTGTAACAAGTGCCCATTCATCGCTGATCATAGTAAAAGGATTGAAAGAAAGTTGGTTGATATTGGTTTTCTGTAACATAAGTGGACCCTCCGGATATTTTTATTTGATACTTCTATTATATAGGAAGAAAAGTGGGATGGCAAGGGGAAAGTTGTTAAATACTTATTCCTCCATTCTTTTTTGCCAGGGCTTGATACAGCTTAAGCATAAAACCGCACCGCAGGCAGCAATCAGCAGCCATACCACAAGAGTCAACTGCCAGCTGAACTGTTCAGAAAGAAGGGCGATTCCATAGGTGGAGATAGCACTGCCGATGTATGTACAAGCGTTGAGTACTCCCGACACCGTGGAAACATTGCCGTATTTCTGAAAATAGGCAGGCAGCATGGAGATCAAAATCAGGTTGACACCGTGCATGCAGGCGGTAAGTAAAGCAGAGAAAATCACGGAAAAGACGGCGTTGTGTCCAGTAAGAAGGACCAGAGCCAGTGCGGATACTGCGCCCACACCGAAAATCACCCCGGCACACAGCAACGGATTGGTAAGCTTGCGGTGATACAACCAAGCTGTCACCTGAAAGGAAATAATGCTGAAAATCGGCAGGATGACGCCGGTTAAAATGGCGATGATGTTACTCAGCTGATATGTTTCTGAAATATAGGTGGGCATCCAGGTGGTTACCCCATCCCGCAGCATGCCCTGCAGAACAATGGCCAGCATAACGCTGATCATCAGAGGAGAGAAGAGAATCTTGAAATCGGCAGAATTCTTTTTTGTATGCGGCATTTTAGGTGTTTTGGGAATATCAGGACAAAACATATTACAGAACATAAGCATTACACCACCTGCGGCGGCTGAAAAGAAAAAGACAGATTTCCAGCCGAAGAGGGAGATCAGCAGTGGAGACAATAAATAAACCGCAATGGTGCCGACGGAGGCGCCCATGGAGACCTTCACGGTTTCCTGACGATAGGACTCATCGGTCAGCAGAAAGATCATCAGTTTTAACATGGGCGGCCACATAAATGCCTGAGCAAAGCCATTTATGCACCAAATCGCCAGCATTATATAGGGATTGGTACATAAAGGCAGAAGCACATTCATTAAAATAGTGACGCATAGGCCCAGACTGATCAGTTTTTTGGGTGAAAAGGCATCGCCGCAGATGCCGCTGATGATTTGACCGACGCCATAAGTAATAAAACTACCAGTGACAGCCATGGACAGAAGGGAGCGGGACAACTGCGTAGCTCGCTCCATTTCTGATATAATCGCGCCGTAATTGATGCGGGTGATATAACTGACAAAATAAGTGAGAGAGAAAAGGAAGATCAGATTGCGGATCTTCTTGGGATCAGAGATTTTGGTCATAATATAAGCCTCCTTCTTACCAAATCCACGGAATTAACCGCCAGCATATACGCTCTTTATATTCAATATATCCGTCCAGACCCTTTTGCAGCACTTGATCTTCCTGGGCAATCCGGATAATACCTAGAGAAACTTTGGCGATGGCTTCAATCAATAATTTGCGATTCACAGGATCACATCCTTAGGAATATAGTTTTTGATCATTTCTTCAATGTGGGTGTGATAAATATTTCCACCCAAGAGATCCACATCCCCGTTAGGTCCCACACTTAGGGTACGGACATCGGTAGGATCCTCCACATAGGGATCCATCGGAGTATTGTCGTCAGTGAAGTACTCGCTGAGATATTTCACCGCATTGCCACTGGGGAAAATGATATTGCCGTCAGAAGCAGCAATACTCAACTGCTCAAATTCCTTTAAAAGCCGGATAGTTTCTTGGTTGTAGGGATTGGGGTCTTCAGGACTCACCAGCCAGGCAGGCTGAATACGCAAAGGAATACCGGCATTTTTCACTGCCATGGCAAAGGTTTTGACCGGTTCCAGAGGAATGGTCTCCTGGTGAAAAGCATCCACGGATAGAAGAAGGTCATTGACGCCGCTATCAGCCAGCTGCTGGGCTACGGCCTGGATCTTAGCCGGATCTTTACTGAAAAAGCCATTGGTGATAAGCTGACGCTTAGGAATACCGGCCTCTTTAGCGGCTTGATGAATTGAACAAACTGTATCAGGGTGCAGCAAAGGCTCGCCGCCGAAGGTCATGAGAGAACGGATGGGATAGTTGGATGTCACATCGCGGACAAGCTGTACCGCGGCGGCAGTATCAATATGTTCGTGGCATCCAATATGGTCCCCCTCGGAGCAGTGCTTGCAGCGACCCGTACAAGCAAGGGTAATGACAAACTCGATACGATTGAGATTTTGAGTGTAGGGGTTCATGATGGCACCTCCAAAATAATAACTATATGATACGGCTTGCTTCGTGCTACGCACTTCCGCAAGCCTAAAACACTCATAATCCGCTCATTTTTCTGCGAAAAATGGCTACTTATTCGTGTTTTGCGGGTCCCAAAGTCATATAGTTTCATGCGAGCATGAAACTATATGACCTTTTGACCCTAGTATCACTATATCCCACAAAAATCCGTTTGTCAATCTTTTCATAAAAGATTGATTGACATCTTGCTGCCTGCAAGGTATAATTTAGAAAAATCACGATGAAGTGAGGTGCATATTATGCAGGCAGTTTGGGCTAAAGGATTGTCAGAAGAAAAGAATATTATGGTAACTTATCAGTATAAGTTGACTCCGGCGCAGGATGCAAAGCTGGTGATGGCGGCGTCGAACCTGTATCGTTTGTTTGTAAATGGCGAGTTGGTGGGGTACGGCCCCGCAAGAGCTGCCCACGGATATTCCAGGATGGATGAATATTCCCTTGCCAAATGGGCAGGTAAAGAGACCGTGCTTGCGGCAGAGGTGTACTCTGCCAATATCAATACGTATTACACAGTGGATGAGCGCCCGTTCTTTGCGGCAGAAATCTTGTCCGGTGGAGAGGTTGTGGCGGAGGGCAAAGATTTTGCGGCCTATCACATGACGGAGCGAGTACAAAAGGTGCGCCGTTTTAGCTTCCAGCGGACCTTCACTGAAATCTATCATTTGACGGATAACCCGGCAGCATTTTACGGGGGCAAGGTTGGAGGACGGACACCTATCGAGACAGAGGCGGTTCCCTGTAATCAATTGATTGAACGCCGCGTGAATTATCCAACCTTGGAGACATTATCCGGTTGGGGAGTGGAATATGGTCAGTTAGGAATCGATGAAACGGTCGAACCCTGGCGTGATCGCACATATGAAGGCGCTGGAACCCCGGCGATTAAAGGTTTTAAGCCAGCGGAATTGACTGAAGACTCCGGCAAAGAAGCGGGGAAGTTTACTTATGCTTTGACTTCTAAGGGGCTGGCAGAACAGTTGGATACCATGTCCTATCAGATTTATGATTTTGGACGTACGCTGACCGGCTTTTTCAAAGTGCAGGTGGAGGTGAAGGCTGACGCTACATTATATATTATATTTGATGAAGTGATGGATAAGGGCATAGTATCCCCCTTCCGCAATGCCTGCTGCAATGTAATTAAATATACCCTGCCTGCGGGAGAGCACGAACTAATTAGCTTTGAAGCCAATTCTGCAAGATTCACGACCATAGCAGTAACAGAAGGCTGTGCAAAAATAGCCCAGCTGGGCATGGTTCTGTACGAGAATCCGGATGCGCCTCGCTTTAAGTATGATTATCATGATGAAGAACTCAACAAGATTGTGGGAGCAGCCGTCAATAGCTTTGCCCAGAATGCGGTGGATGTACTAACCGATTGTCCTTCCAGGGAGCGGGCAGGATGGCTGTGTGACAGTTATTTTTCCGGACGGGCCGAGGCACTGTTTACCGGCAAGAATCTGGTGGAAAAGAGTTTGCTGGAGAATTACGCCATTTGTCCCCAGCTAAAGGAATTACCGGAGGGCATGATCCCCATGTGCTATCCTGCCGATCATAATGATGGTATTTATATCCCCAACTGGACCATGTGGTATATCCTGGAGCTGCGCAACTACTGTAAGCGCACCGGCGATGAGAAAATGCGGGAGGCATCCCGGGAAAAGGTCTATGGTTTGGTGAAATTCTTCTCCAAGTATTATAACGAATCCGGTCTGCTGGAAAACCTGGAAAGCTGGGTGTTTATTGAGTGGAGCAAGTGTAACGATAAGGATTACGTTGCAGGTGTAAATTATCCTTCCAATATGCTGTGGGCAGCGGCGCTGGAAGCAGTGGCCCAGTTGTATGATGATCCGGCCCTGGCAGAGAAGGCTGCTCAGATGAAACAGACCATTCGGGAGCAGTCCTGGAACGGCAAATTCTTTGAAGAAAATGCAATCCGCAATGAAAAGGGAGAACTGGTTAGAAGCGGCCATACCACCGAGACTTGCCAGTACTATGCATTTTATTTTGGAACTGCTTCTCGGGAAGACTATGGTGAACTGTTTGAAAAGATGATGACTCAGTTTGGACCAAAGCGGAATGTGGCGGTGGTGTACCCCACGGTTTATCCTTCCAATGCGATTGTAGGTAACTACCTGCGATTGGAGATTTTGCTGGAGCATGGTTATAAAGCCCAGGTTCTGCAGGAATGCCGAGACTTCTTCCTGGGCATGGCAGAACTGACCGGCACGCTGTGGGAGCATAATAACATGTATGCCAGCCTGAATCATGGTTTTGCGTCCATGGCGGCGGTGTATATTGATGAGTGTATGAAGTAATGAAAAAGGCCCCTGTCAGATGACAGGGGTCAAGTTTTATATAGCTTAAGATTTTTGAGCTTTAACATAGCTAACAGCCATTCCCACCAGCACAACAACAGTAATCCCCAAAAACAGCCAGGAACCCCAGTTCATCATGGCAAAGCCTGCATGGGCAACGCCCTGGAGGATAATAAACCCAAGAAATGTCCCGTAGTTTTCCACCAGAAAACGCTTGGATAGAACTTGATAGAGGATGATGCCAAACAAGACAGAAGACATCAGCCCCAGGCACACGCAAATAACAGTAAAGAGCGGCGCGATATACATGTCGTGGGAAAAGGGAAGAGTGATGACGAAAAGCAGTATGCTTACTGCCAGGCTACACCAAAATGGAAACTTCTTCATTATGTTATCCTCCTATTTTTTAATTCTCACATAATATTTGTGTTCATCTTCATGTTCGATATATCCGCCATTATACAGCATCACATGCAGCGAAGCCGGATTATCCTTATTGACCCGCAGATATATCTCATCCTCGGGAATTATGGTTCTTGCAATCTGCAAGGTCTGGCGAAGGCCTTCCTTGCCATAACCTTTGCCTCTGAATTCCTTTTTGATAAAATAACCGATGTGTCCGGCCCCGGTTCTTAAAGATTCACAAAGATAATGGCGTATCCGGAATTGACCAACAATTTCATCGTCATTCCACAAAAAGTAGAAGGTTTCTGGTACATAGCCGTCGGGCAAGTCTTCGCCCTTTGAAAATGCGATCATCTGGGGCAGGGCCTTTTGCTCAAAATCTTCACGGGAAATACCGTGCCATGAATTGGTAAAACCATTTTCATCCATGGGCATGTGACGAACGAATAAAAATTCTTTTTCGGTATCTTTATAATTGGGCTGGCGCAGATATAACAAGGTGACTCCTTTCCGAATCAGTGGGATTTTACCCTCTGATTTGCTTGACAATCCATGCAACATTTTCTGGGACGGGCTTTGTCCCGTCAATTTTGATGACCGGGCAATTCAAAGTTTGCGCCCACTTTTCAACATAGTCTTCGGGGCGGGATTCCACCATTTTGAAAAAGGCTTCTTCTTGATCATGCAAATCGCCGCCCGGCAGCATTCGATTGCCGAACTTTTGAAATGAACGGTTTCGAACTCGCTGAAGACGGATTTCTTTTGGAACTTCGACCAGAACAATATAGCTATAATAGGGGAGGATTTCTTTGCCATAATTCCCCTTTACTGCGGCGAAAACGAAATTGTCGTGTTCATGTACTTCGTCCATGAGCAACCTTTCCACTTCGGTCCGGGATTTGGGAGAGGTATAGGGTTCATAGACAGTCGTTCTGGAAAAGTATAGATTTTCATTATCAATAAAATGAAAGCCCAACTCCTCGGCTAATGCCTTGCCGATCGTACTCATTCCGGAGCCATTCAAGCCCCAAATCTGAATGCCTATGTTCATGTGGGATTCTCCTTTTACTTACCGGGAAAGGTGACATATTGGGATTTATTGAACAGATATATT
>JAFUJY010000070.1 GCA_017467985.1 Bacillota bacterium | reverse complement strand
TTAAATGTTCTGCCGGGAATGCAGGTGGTGGAATGTGAATATTGTGGATCCACCCAGACCATCCCTTCAGCTGATAATGAAAAGAAAATGTTGCTGTTTAACCGGGCGAATCGTCTGCGTTATAATTGTGAGTTTGATAAAGCTGCGGGTATTTATGAAAGTATTGTGGCTGAGTTTCCGGAGGAGGCCGAGGCCTATTGGGGCTTGATATTGTGCCAATATGGTATCGAATATGTGGATGATCCCGGTACCGGTAAAAAGATTCCCACATGCCATCGTTCTTCTTATACCAGTGTGTTTGACGACCAGAATTTTGAACTGGTTATGGAGTACAGTGATGGTGAAGCCAGAGAAGTATATCGCGCAGAGGCCAAGGCCATCGATGCACTGTGCAAGCGAATTCTGGAAGTATCTTCCCAGGAGGAGCCCTATGATATTTTTATCTGTTATAAAGAGACGGATGCCAAGGGAGATCGTACATTAGACAGTGTTTTGGCCCAGGATCTATACAAAGAGTTGACACAAGAGGGGTATCGAGTATTTTTTGCCCGTATTACCCTGCAGCAGAAGCTGGGTCAGGAATATGAACCCTACATTTTTGCTGCGCTGAATTCGGCCAAGGTCATGCTGGCAGTGGGTACTTCTTATGAGAATTATAATGCGGTATGGGTGCGCAATGAATGGAGCCGCTTCCTGCATTTGATTGCCGCCGGTCAGAAGAAGTATTTATTCCCCTGTTACCGGGATATTGATGCCTATGACATGCCCAAGGAGTTTGCCCATCTGCAGGGTCAGGACCTGAGCAAAATCGGAGCGGTACAGGATATTGTATATAATATTCAGAAGATCATTCCCAAAGAGAAGGTGCAGAGCCAGGCCAAGCGCGGGGATGTTTCCCAGGGCAATCGAACCGGCGGTGCGGAAGGCGGCAATATGATCAAGCGTGGTAATATTGCGCTGGAAGATGGCAAGTGGAAAGAGGCAGTGGAGTTTTTTGAAAAGGCGCTGGATCAGAATCCGGAGAACAGTCAGGCTTATCTTGGGGAGTTTTTGGCCAGAGAGCAGCAGCCCAATCTGGAAAGATTTGTGTGGACAATGCTAGCCAGGACCAAGAATGCCACACTGGCTAAGCTGACCATTGCGGATGTGTATGAGGAACATATTACGGAGGTGGCAGAGAAGTACGCTATCCCGGGTTATTTGAATAAAGAAGAGATTGTAGCGTTGTATAAGTTTGATACGAACTATACTTCTGAAATCTCTGCCCGTCGTAAAGACTTGGCGGATGCCCAGCGTTTGATTCGAGAGGACAAATTACTGTCCCGGGCCATTCGTTATGCCAATGGACAGAATAAGGCGGAGCTGGAGAAGCAGTTGAGTTCACTGACCAATTCCCTGAAAAAGCGGATAAATGAGGCAGAGGCTAAGGATGCGGCTGTGATGAAGGAGCTGTCCGAAAGATACAAAGAACTGGTGCGCAAAACAGATGTGTCTCTTCCGGAACGTCATGAGGCAGCAAAGGTCCGTCTTGGGGAGGAGTTAAAGAGTATCCAGGCCCAGGAGGCTCAGTTGGCTCAGCAGATTGAAAGTAAAAAAGAGGAATGGCGCAAAGAATTGGCCATTCAAGATGCAGTGGATCATGAGAAGGATGGTCTGGTCAAGAAAATTGCCAGACTGCGTAAGAAGGAGAAAAAGGGTGGATTTGGTAAATGGCTATTCCTTTCCATCCTGTGGACGGCCCTTTCCTTTGGAGTGTTGGTGGTAGGTCAGGGCTTAGGGTATCATATGGGTGTCGATGCATTTAAGTGGTTATCCGAGTTTGCAATGTTTTATGTGGATGATAGTCCGGTATTCTTCTTTATTAAGCATTTTCTGATTTGCGGTACCATCACCTATGTTGTACAGATGTTGAATAAAATGGGCTTAAGGAAGAGGATTCGCAAGGCTGAGGAAAAGCTGGCGGCAGCAGACGGTTCCAAAGTAGCCCATTTGCAAAAGGAGTTAGAAGCTATGCAGAATCAGCAGATTCATGCGCAGCGTAAGAGAGAGCAGTTGGAGAAGTTGCTATAAGCGTGAAAGAGCTGCCTTTTAGACAGCTCTTTTCATATTTTATGCTTGCAATATCGGGAAAAAACGTTTATACTATACAGGCACAACTTAAAAATGGAGAGTTTCAGCATGGATCAACAAAAACAAGGCAGGGCCATTGCGTTACTGCCCATTGGAGTATTTCTTGTGATTTTTCTTGGTGCCGGTATTCTTTCCGGCGATTTTTATGCGATGCCTGCAATTGTGGCGTTTCTGATTGCACTGGGTGTGGCCTTTATGCAGAATCGCAAGCTGCCCTTTGGCGAGAAGATGCAGATCATTGCAAAGGGCGTGGGTGATGAAAACATTATCACCATGAGCCTGATTTTTCTGTGTGCGGGTGCCTTTTCCGGAGCGGTGAGCGCTGCCGGCGGTGTGGAGAGCACGGTCAATTTGGGTTTGTCAGTGTTACCTCCTTCTGTAGCCGTGGCCGGATTGTTTGTGATTGGCTGTTTTATTTCCGTGTCCATGGGTACGTCCATGGGTACCATCTCAGCGCTGGCCCCCATCGCAGTGGGTATCGCTGAAAAGACGGGCTTTTCCATGGCCATGTGTATTGGTGCGGTGGTATGCGGCGCCATGTTTGGCGACAACCTGTCCATGATTTCCGATACCACCATTGCAGCGGTGAAGACCCAGGGCTGTGAGATGCGGGACAAGTTCAAAGAGAACTTCCTGATTGTACTGCCTGCAGCACTGCTGACTATTGTGCTGTTCTTGGTTGCAGCGCAGGGAGGTAATTTTGAAATCCCCGAAGCGTTGGAGTATGATCTGCTGAAGGTACTGCCCTATGTATTGGTTTTGGTGGGTGCCTTGGCCGGTGTGAATGTATTTGTGGTGCTGATTGGTGGTACAATTGTGTCCCTGATTGTGGGTGTTGCCACCGGGACTCTGGCCTTAGACAATATGTTCCAGGCTGTGGGCAGCGGTATTACCAGTATGTATGATATTACGGTTATCTCCATCATTGTGGCCTGCATTGTTTCCCTGGTACGGGAATATGGCGGGATTCAGTGGATTCTGGATTGTATTCGCAAGCGGATCCGGGGTGAAAAGGGAGCAGAGCTAGGGATCGCCGGTCTGACACTGCTGGTGGATGCCTGTACAGCCAATAATACCGTTGCCATTGTTATGGCAGGCCCCATTGCCAAGGATATCTGCGATACCTATGGCGTTTCACCGAAACGGTCGGCTTCGCTGTTGGATATTTTCAGTTCTGTGGGACAGGGCTTGATCCCCTATGGTGCTCAGCTGCTGAGCGCGGCCACTTTGTCTGGGCTGACACCCTTTGACATCATGCCCTATTTGTACTATCCTATTTTAATGGCCGTGAGTGCCATATTATTTATTATTTGCAGAAAGAGGAAAGAGAAGAAATGAACAATAGGATTTTAACCAATACTTTTGTAATAGCGTTGGGGGCACTGCTGTGCTGCGCCCTGTGGGGAAGTGCGACCCCTTTTATTAAGATTGGCTATCAGCTGATGCTGCCCCAATCCGGAGTCCCTTCTACCATGCTGTTTGCGGGCATCCGTTTCACCCTGGCAGGTATCATCACGGTACTGATTTATAGCATCGGCCGCAAACAGTTCCTGCGTCCCAAGAAGCAAAATTGGGGCAAAGTCATGCAGATTGGCCTGTTCCAGACCATTATCCAGTACATTTTCTTCTATGTAGGTCTGGCCAACACCTCCGGTGTAAAGGGAACCATCATCAGTGGTTCTTCCGCATTCTTCTGCCTGTTAGTGGCCAGTTTGATTTTCCGCCAGGAAAAGCTGACCTTGAAGAAGATCTTTGGCTGTGTGCTGGGATTTGCGGGCATCATTATCGTAAACTTAAATGGCCTGGACTTTAACATGAACTTCTTCGGCGATGCCTTTGTACTGTTCTCCACCATTGCCTATTCCATTTCTTCTGTTTTGATGAAGCGTTATTCCAAGGACGAGGACCCGGTGGTGATCAGTGGTTATCAGTTTATTTTCGGCGGCATCGTGATGATTGTGATCGGTCTGTGCCTGGGCGGCACGGTGGTGATCACCAGCGTGAAGGCAGCGGGAGTGCTGATTTATCTGTCCTTCCTGTCTGCAGTGGCCTACTCTGTATGGGGCGTACTGCTGAAGTTCAACCCCGTATCTCGTGTAACCATTTACAGCTTTATGACCCCTGTATTTGGTGTAATTCTGTCCAGCCTGATGCTGAGCGAGCAGAGCAACGTAGCTCCCCTGAACTTAATCATTACCCTGGTGCTGGTGTGCGCCGGTATTATTGTACTGAACTATAAGAAGGAACCGGAATCTCCGGCGCGGCCCCGCTAACGGGGAAGGGCCAGGGAGGTGCTTGCGAAACCCTTGTAATTGTTCTTTTTGCACCTTAATGTCAAAAAATGAACTAAAAGAACAAAACGTGTCGCAGGAACCAACACCCAACCGTCACTCATCCCCAAAGAAAAGAGGGTATACCCAACCGTCTCTCATCCCCAAAGAAAAGGGTACATACAAAAATGCAGCCTTTCCGCGTTAGCGGGGCTGCATTTTTCGTATGTACCTTTTCGCCTTAGGCCCAGAACATATCCTGGGGGGATTCGGTCATAACACACTGCTTCAGCGTGTTGATGGCAGTGTCCAGGCCTTCCATTTTGCTCATTAGACCGTCTTCGTGTTCGATGCTGAGCACCTTGTCGTAACCGGCCAGGCGCAGTTCGGCAACCATGTCACGCCAGTACAGCAGGTCGTGGCCGCAGCCCACGGAACGGAAGCGCCAAGAACGATTTTCGGAGTAGTGACGGGTATCCAGCACACCGTTGATGGCGGTGGCGTAGGGATCCATCTTAGTATCCTTGGCATGGAAGTGATAAATGGCCTTTTCCTTCCCCAGTTCACGGATGGCGGCAACGGGATCACAGCCCTGCCAGATCAGGTGGCTGGGATCGAAGTTGGCACCGATGACCGGGCCAACGGCCTTGCGCAGCTTCAACAGTGTGTAGGGATTATAAACGCAGAAGCCGGGGTGCATTTCAAAGGCGATCTTGGTCACGCCATAGCTTTCGGCTTCGGCACCTTTCTTTTTCCAATAGGGAATCAGCACTTCATTCCACTGCCAGTCCAGAATTTCCATAAAGTCGGTGGGCCAGGAGCAGGTAACCCAGTTGGGCTTTTGACTGGTTTCGCTGTCGCCGGGGCAGCCAGAGAAAGTAACAATGGTATCGATGCCCATCTTCTGAGCCAACTTGAAGGCCTTGGTCAGCTCTTCATCGGCGATCTGAGCCAGTTCTTTGTTGGGATGAACGGGGTTGTTGTGGGTGGAGAGAGCACAGATGCTCATATCATACTTCTTGAGAGTGTCCATGAATTCGTTATACTTGGCCTCATCATGGAGCAGGATGTCGGGGTCGCAATGATGCTTGCCGGGAGAGCCGCCGCAGCCCATTTCGATGGAATGGATGCCGCGCTGGGCCAGAATCTGACACATTTCTTCCAGAGACTCGGTCTGGAACACAGGGTTCATAACTGCAATATACATAATACAATCACCTTTCTTTTGGATTCATTCGTGCTGGATAATTATAATATACTACATATCTGCTGGTTTTGCAATAAAAAAATACATTAACATATTTGAAACATAATCCTAGCAAATCCAAAACAACCTGCGAGTATAATCAGGTTGTAAAATCAAATCAGAAAGAGGTAACCGCAATGAATAAGAATGATCAGGAGTTTTTGGTACAGAAGATTCGCACACAGTACACCGAGAAGGAACATACACAGCTGGATGAGCTGAAGGCATTAGATAAAAAAGTTAAGAAGCCTGCGAATGTATTTGCCTATGCTTGGGGGATTATCGGCACATTGGTGATGGGCTCGGGCATGAGTCTGGCAATGAATGTGATTGAGGCCGGTACATACTTTGGCATTGTCATTGGGGAAAATATGATGCTGCCGGGGATCATCATCGGCTTGATTGGTATTTTGATGGTTTGTTTGACCTGGCCCATGTATAAAAAGATCATGGAAGGACGCCGTAAGAAGTATGCCGGCCAGATCATCGCGATGAGCGACAAAATTATGAAGAATTAATAGAAAAATCCGGAGCGAAAAGCTTCGGATTTTTGAAATAGAAACAAAACTTTAACAAATTTATGATATAATGAATTCGAGATTCGTATAAGGAGGTTCACAGAGATGTTTAAGATATTGGTTGTGGAAGATGATGCAGCATTGAATCGGTCGGTGTGTTCTTTTTTGAACCAGAGTGGTTATGAAGCTACTGGATGCCTGAACGCAAGTGATGCTTATGATGCTATGTATGAAACGGTGTTTGATTTGATTGTTTCAGATATTATGATGCCTGGGATTGACGGGTTTGAATTTGTAAAGAGCGTCCGTAGCTTGAATGAGAATATTCCGATCCTCTTTATGACAGCACGGGATGATTTTGCTGCTAAGCAGCGTGGATATCGCGTGGGTGTGGATGATTATATGATCAAACCCATTGATTTGGATGAGCTATTTTTGCGGATTGGAGCGCTGCTGCGCCGAGCTAAGATTGCGTCCAGCCGGAAACTGACGGTGGGCAGGTTCACGATGGACATGGATGAACATACCGCTTATTTGGAGGATGAGGAGATCAACCTGACCAACCGGGAGTTCAGCCTGTTGTATAAGTTGCTGTCCTATCCTAAGAAGACATTTACACGTTCCCAGCTGATGGATGAGTTTTGGGAGGCGGACACAGCCTCGGGCCCCCGAACGGTGGACGTGTACATGACGAAGCTTCGGAGCAAACTGGCAGAATGTGAAGATTTTGAAATTGTAACGGTACATGGATTGGGATATAAGGCGGTATTAAAATGAGCAGATCTGAGCGGTTCCGGCGGGTATTATTTGAGTTAAACCGATATATTGTATTCTTTTTGCTGATGGGGTTTGTGATCACCTGCTGTATGATGCTGTTTATCAGAACCATGTCCGACACCATGGGAATAGAACTGACTGCCGAGAATATTTCAGAGGCGGCAAAGATCACCTTTTGGAATGTGATTTTGTTGAGTGCCATATGTACGGCCATTGATGGGCTGCGCCGCAAGATTACGGTGGACCGGCCGGTGCAGCGGATTGTGGATGCAGCGCAAAGAATGATGCAGGGGGATTTTAGTGTGCGGATCCGTCCCCAGCACAATGTGATGTCCGATGATAAGTTCAATGAAATTATTGCCTGTTTTAACCAGATGGCAGAGGAATTGTCCGGAACGGAGACGCTGCGGACGGACTTTATCGCCAACGTGTCCCACGAGCTTAAGACGCCCTTGGCGGTGATGAAGAATTATGCCACCATGCTGCAGGCACCGGGACTGTCAGAGGAGAAAAGGGTGGAGTATGCCAAGCATATTGCAGAGGCCTCAAAACGCCTGGCGGATTTGATTTCTAATATCCTGAAGCTGAATAAGCTGGAAAATCAACAGATTTTTCCGGAGGCGACCACCTATGACCTGGGAGAGCAGCTGTGTGAGTGCCTGCTGAATTTTGAAGAGTTGTGGGAGAAGAAAGACATTCAGATTGAAACGGAATTGGAAGAGAATATTATTGTCAGAACTGATCCGGAGATGATGAGTTTGGTCTGGAATAATTTGTTTTCCAATGCCATTAAGTTTACCGAACCCGGAGGCCGGATGTCCCTGCGATTGATAAAAGATGCAGAATACGCCATTGTGCAGGTGGAGGATACGGGCTGTGGTATTTCCAAAGAAGTGGGCCAGCATATGTTTGATAAGTTTTACCAAGGGGATACGTCCCATGCCATGCAGGGAAATGGTCTTGGTCTTGCCCTGGTCAAGCGGGTGATAGATATCAGCGGCAGTGATATCGCGGTGGAAAGCCAGTTAGGAAAGGGCAGCACTTTTACTGTACGGATGAGGAGGGTTCCCCATGGAGTGGTGGAAGAAGCTTCTGTATAAATTGTTATTTCCCCACAGTGCCATTGTCATAGTGTTGGTTCCTGTATCGGCAGCCTTGTTGATATATACTTTTGCATTTGGGGATCAGAACAGTGAGGTTGCCTATGCGTCGTACGGGATTTCAGCCTATGCATTGACCGTGGTTTGTGCCAGAGCACCGAAGATGTTTTATAAGGCCAAAGCTATCAAAGAAGAGAATCGATATATTCAGCGATATATCTCTGATGTACATCTGAGAATTAAAATCTCGCTGTATAGTTCGGTGGTCATGAATACATTTTATGCCCTTATGCAGATCTGGTCCGGATTTTACTTTGGATCGGTGTGGTTTCATGCCTTGGCGGGGTATTATGCTCTGCTGGCATTGATGCGTTATTTTTTGCTGAAAGAAACTCTGAAGGACAAGCCCGGTGAAAAAGTCTTCTGGGAGTATCTGCATTACCGTTTGTGCGGGGTTCTATTGCTGGTGATGAACATAACACTGAGCGTTATCGTGTTCTTTATTGTATGGGAGAATCGGGGATTTGAATATCATTTTATTCATACCATTGCCATGGCAGCCTATACTTTTGCAGCCATGGGGATGGCGGTGGTCAATGTGATAAAATATCGGCGATATGAAAGTCCTGTGTTGTCCGCGGCAAAGGCCATCAGCCTGGTATCGGCGTTGGTGTCGGTGCTGACATTGGAGACGGCCATGCTGAGTGCCTTTGGGGAAGAAAATGATGGGGCTTTTCGTCAGCTTATGACGGGGTTGACCGGAGCTGCGGTGTGTATGGCAGTATTGGCCATTGCTGTTTATATGATCGTGAACAGCACAAAAGAAATTCGCAAATTAAAAGGAGCTAAGATAGATGGATAAGTTTGAATACACATATTCTGCCAAGCAGCAGGAGGAAATTAAGCGAATTCGAGAGAAATATGTACCTCGGGAGCCGGATAAGATGGAACAGCTGCGGCGTCTGGATGCATCTGTTACCCGAAAGAGTACCATGATTTCATTGGTGGTGGGTATTATTGGAGTGCTGACCCTGGGCGTCGGGATGAGTTGTTGTATGGTTTGGAATGTATTTGCGCCGGGGATTATCATTGGCTTAGTGGGAATCGTGGGCGTGGCCTTGGCCTATCCTTTATATGTGAGAGTTACCCGGAAAGAAAGGGAAAAAATCGCACCTCAGATCCTGCATTTAACCGAGGAGTTGTTGAAATAGCGTTGAAAAACAGGGAAAAGTGTGGTATAATGCGCTCAGGTATTGAGAGTATATGGAACCAAGGAGGAAGTATACAATGCTGCATTCGATTGAAAATGATTATATGAAGGTGATAGTGTCGGAGATGGGCGCAGAACTGCAGTCCATCGTGGGTGTGGATGGCACCGAATATTTATGGCAGGGGGATCCTGCCTATTGGTGTGATCGATCTCCAAATATTTTTCCCTATGTGGCCCGTCTGACCCAGGAGAGCTACTATATAGATGGTGAGCTGCATCACATGCCCATCCATGGCTTTGCCCCCACCAGCCACTTTGAGGTGGTGTATAAGAATGAAGATAGTATTTGCCTGGAACTGAAGTCTACTCCAGAGACCTATGCCCAATATCCTCGTAAGTTTGTGTTCCAGGTGGAATACGTGGTGGATGATGACCGGTTGGATGTGATTTACCGTGTAAAAAATGAAGATGAAAAGCCCATGTATTTTGGTCTGGGCGGTCATCCGGGATTTAATGTGCCGTTGGCAGAGGGCTTGGATTTTAGCGATTATCGGCTGAAGTTTGCTGCCCAGTGCAATCCCCAGTTGGTGGGCTTTACGGATGCATGCTTCCTGAATGGTCATGATACAGCCTATGAGATGAAGGATAATTGTGAGATTCCACTGAGTCACGACTTGTTCGATAACGACGCCATTGTATTGAAGAATGTTGTGGGAGAGGTTCGTCTGGAGTCAGATCTGGACCCCCACAGTGTAACAGTAACATTTCCTCAGATGTCCTATTTGGGATTCTGGCATGCGCCCAAAACGGATGCGCCTTATGTATGCATTGAGCCCTGGTGCTCATTGCCTTCCACCCAGGACAAGATCGCGGTGTTTGAAGAACAGCCGGATCTGATTCACCTGGCACCGGGCGGCGTGTACAGCAATGTTTGGGGCATTTATATCGAATAAAATGGAGGATATGATCATGAAAAAGAAGACCCAGATTCATTTGATTCCCACATTTCATCATGATATTGCTTATTTGCAGCCGGAATGGAATTATACTGCCCGGGCCACAGCTATTATGGAAAAGGCTGTGGAGCTGATGGCGAAGGACGAAACATATACTTTTACTGTGGAGCAGGTATATTTTTTCAAAGAATATTGGGAGAAACATCCACAGCAGCAGGAGATGCTGAAAAAGTTTGTGGAGAATGGTCAACTGCATTTTGCGCCGGGTATGTGGGCAGTGCCGGATATGACCATGCCCTCCGGCGAAGGATTATACATGCAGGCCACGGTGGGCCGCAGATATTTGAAGGAGCTGGTGGGTTACGATCCTAAGACCGCCTATATTGCGGACTGCTGGGGTCATCACGCCCAGACTCCCCAGATTATGAAGGACAGCGGTTACAATTGTTATGTGTTCAGCCGTTGTATGGATCCGGAATATGATGTGGAGAACTTCCAGTGGCAGGGCATTGATGGTACCAAGCTGAACGCTCACTGGATGTCCACCGCCTATGCGGGCATCAGTTTCCCCAGTGACGAAGCAGCCATTAATAAAGAAGAACTGAACTGGGAAGAGGCTTCTGCGGAGGGGATCATGCGTCTGTACAACCGTAATGCTGCCCATTGCGGGGATGCGGTGCAGATCGTGCCCGTGGGCGGCGACATGATGTATCCCGCTTCATCTTCTCTGGAGATCGTTAAGAAGCTGCAGCAGGATGAGAGTGTGCCTCCCATGGAGTTTTCCAGCTTTGAGGCGGCCATCAACGAGATTGATTTTACCAAGAATCCGGTGTGGGATAAGGAATTTATCAGTTCTCAGAAGGGTTCTTTTGCCACCAATATTCAGATCAAGCAG
>JAFUJY010000069.1 GCA_017467985.1 Bacillota bacterium | reverse complement strand
TCTTTATGATGCGGGGATCTTTAATAATAATGACGGCTCCCGTCAGGCTCTGCTCAATAGTACCATGACTGCCGAACAGGTTCTGGTTCAGAAGATCCAGCAGGACGAACTGGCGCCTTCCGATATTAATCTGGATCCCTGCAGCGGCAGTGCAGTCATTACCGACACCGATACCGGAGAAGTCCTGGCCATGGTCAGTTATCCCTCCTATGATAATAATCTGATCACCTCCAGTGCTTCTTATTATTCCAAAATTATCAATAACCAGGCCTCTCCCTTGTTGTTCCGCGCCCTCCAGGAGACTCGTGCTCCCGGTTCAACGTTCAAGCTTTGCACCTCCGTTGCAGCATTGGAAGAGGGAGTGGTAACCCCGGACGAGACGATTTACGATGCCTATCGCTTTACGCTGGCCAACAGTATGGATAAACCGGTATGTCATAGTACCACCAGCCATGGCTATGTAAATGTGGTGGGGGCAATTGAAGATTCTTGTAACTATTATTTCTACACCATGGGATATCGCCTTTCTGACCCGGTGGACGGCGAGTTTGCTGATGAGGTGGGACTTGAAAAACTCAAATATTACGCTACAGAATTGGGTCTGGCTACTTTAACCAACATTGAACTGGCAGAGGCCTCTCCCTCCACATCCATTCAGGACTCTGTCCGAAGCGCCATTGGCCAGGGTACCAATGCATATACCCCCGCTAACATCAACCGTTATACTTCCACGCTGGCAAATAACGGAGCAGTATATAATCTTTACATTGTAGATCGCATTACAGATTATAGTGGAGCAGTGGTATATCAATGTGAACCGACGATAGACCACCAGGCAAATGTATCTCCCGAGACATTTGAAATTGTTCAGGATGGTATGGTAGCCATGGCTTCCTCCACAACCATGCTTTCTAATTTTATGGAAAATGGAATCTCCTTAGCCGGCAAAACCGGTACTGCCCAGGAATTAAATGACCGCCCTGACCATGCTTTATTTACTGGTTATACCAATGTGGAAGACCCGGATGTTACGGTTACAGTGGTCATTCCCTTCGGCGGCGGTTCTTCCCGAGCCATCGATACCTTCGTAAAATTGGCTGGAGCATATTATTCTGTAGAGGTTGAATAAGGGAATTTTTCATTTTTTGTCATTTTTCTATTGAAAAAAAAGCGAGAAGAGGTTATACTGATGTCAGAGAAACGTATTCTGAATAAGATCGATTTTACCTTGCTTAGTGTTGTGCTACTTATGGTGATCTTTGGAATCATCATGATCGGAAGCGCCGGTGGCTGGGAATTGGATCTGGATCATTTTTCTATTGGTCCCATCATGACGAGACAGTTTTTGGGCCTTTGTCTGGGACTTATTGCCACTTTTATTATTTTATTTATGAGTCGGGAACTTTTAAAGTTTTTGTCTGTTCCCGCTTATCTCGGAATGCTGTTTCTGTTAGTTTTGGTTCTTTTGGTAGGTGTGGGTACTACGGATGCAGGAGAAGAGGCGGATGTTCGCCGCTGGCTGCCTTTTATAGGCGGTTTCAATCTGCAGCCTTCTGAGTTCGCTAAGTTTTTTATGATCGTCTCTTTATCTCGATTCTGTGACTTGCGGTCAGAGACCATCAACAAGCCAGCAACATTAGCCATTTATGCAGTATTGTTGGCAGTTCCGGTTTTGCTGGTTATGGAAGAGCCTGACCTTTCCACATCCATTGTTATGCTTTGTATTGGTGCTGCGATTTTATTCTGTTCCGGTTTGGACTGGAGATATATTGCAACTGCTATTTTTGTTGTTGCCATTGCCTTATACGTTATTTTAAGCGATGCCTATTCTCCCGATGGTCCTAAGATCTTAACAGATTATCAGGCTACTCGTATTTGGGCATTCTTTGATCCGGAAAGTTATTCTCAAGACTACGCTTATCAAACATTACGTTCCAAATACGCCATTAGTTCTGGTGGACTGATGGGCTTAGGTTTATTTAACGGCAACGATTTGGTTCCTGTACCCATGACCGACTTTTTATTTGGCATTCTGGGAGAGGAATTGGGCTTTTTAGGTGCCAGTTGTATGTTTGCCTTACTTACGATCATGATTTGTCGTATTTTATGGATTGCGTCAAAAGCACAGGATCTATTTGGCAAACTAATCTGCGTTGGTGTAGCCACCTGGATTGCCATGCAGTCCTTTATCCATATTGGTGTAACCACAGCAGTACTCCCCAATACCGGTATTCCTTTACCATTTATGAGTTATGGGTTAAGTTCCTTGGTTTCTAACATGGCCGGTATCGGTCTTGTAATGCACGTCTACGCAGGTATTCGTACCCAAACTACCAAATACAAAAATATCTAGGAGGGCTTTACGTTGAACATCGCATTGGCAGCACACAACAACAAGAAAAACTTAATGCAGAACTTCTGCATTGCTTATCGGCACATTCTACATAAGCATACTTTGTATGCTACCGGAAGTACCGGGCGTCTTATTGAAGAAGTGACCAATCTTCCTGTTCACAAGTATCTGGCAGGCCCCTTAGGCGGTGCTCAGCAGCTGGGAGCTCAGATTTCCAGTAATGATATTGACCTGGTGATTATTCTGCGGGATCCTTCTGCCCCGATGAATGAGCCTGACCTGGCACAGATTATTAAGTTATGTGATATGCATAATATCCCTGTCGCTACAAATCTGGCATCCGCTGAGATGCTGGTTCTTGGCATGGAAAATGGTGATCTGGATTGGCGTAACATGTACAAATAATTTTCCAAAACCGCTTAAATACCTGCGGAATATCCGCAGGTTCTTTTTATGACACAGCCAGCGTATATTAAAGAAAAAAAGGGGATACTCATCATGCGTTCTTCACAATATCTTCGGCGTACTGTGCCGGAGGATCCCTCACTTTTTTGTCACTGGTTTCAGGCTGCCCTCAGTATTGCGTTACTGTCGGCACTATTTATGATTCGATCTTTTCATCCGGAATGGATAGAGGAGCTAATGATCTATCTATCCCGACAATCCTTCCGGATGTCTGATATTTTCCAAATGATCAAAAAATTTTCTTAACTGAAGAGGAGGTTTCATATGAAACGAGTATCTGTGCCGGATCAAGTATTGTTACAGGTAGAAAAACCGGCTCGATATATTGGAGGAGAGGTTAACTCGATTCGCAAGGATCCCGAGAATATTCCTGTCCGAATTGCTTTTTGCTTTCCTGATGTTTACGAGGTAGGTATGTCCCATCTGGGAACACAGCTGTTGTACGGTGATTTTAACCGTAACGATAATGTGTATTGTGAGCGAGTATTTGCCCCCTGGCCCGATATGGAAGCCAAGATGCGGGAGCTGAATATTCCTCTATATACTCTGGAAACCTTTACCCCCGTAAAGGATATGGATTTTTTGGCCTTCACCCTGCAGTACGAAATGTCCTTTACCAACATTTTGAATGTGCTGGACTTGGCAGGGATCCCGCTGTATGCGGCAGACCGTACCGATGAAGATCCCATCGTTATTGCAGGTGGTCCCACAGCCAGCAATCCTGAGGTTTTAGCGCCCTTTATAGACTTCTTTTACATGGGGGAGGGCGAAGTATCATACAAGGAGATTTTCGACCGCTATGAGGCTCACAAAGCGTCTGGCGGGCATCGCAGAGACTTCCTCTCCAAAATCTTAGACCTGGGGCCCATTTATGTTCCTGCTTTTTATGATGTGGAATATAATGACGAACCCGCAGCAGGGGCCAAGTATACCCCGTCCATTCGTTCTATTACCCCGAACCGTCCCGATGCTCCGGCCAAGATCCGCAAGGATATTGTGGCCAATCTGGATGAGTCCTATTATCCCACAAAACTCATTGTTCCTTATCTGCAGTCCGTCCATGATCGTGCCGTGATGGAGATCTTCCGCGGCTGTGTCCATGGCTGCCGTTTCTGCCAGGCCGGTCAGGTATATAAGCCGGTTCGTTTCCGTAGCAAAGAAAAGGTGCTTGCCCTGTGTGATGAAATCATGAAGAATACTGGTTATGATGAAATTTCATTTACTTCTCTGAGTACCGATGATTATCCCTGGCTGGAAGAACTGATGACTGAGTTTCATGAAAAGTTCCCCCATGTGGCTATTTCCTTACCCTCCCTGCGTGTAGATGCTTTTTCCCTCGGACTAATGGAAAAGCTGGCTGAAGGTAAAAAGAGCGGTCTGACTTTTGCTGCTGAAGCCGGAACGCAGCGTCTGCGTGATGTTATTAATAAAGGTTTGACCGAAGAAGAAATTCTGGGTGGCTGCCAGCTTGCCTTTACCGGTGGCTGGGATAAAGTCAAACTCTATTTTATGCTGGGGCTTCCCACCGAAACTGAAGAAGATATCGACGGTATCGCCAAATTCGGTTATAAAATTCTGGACACCTGGAATAATATTCCCAAGGAACAACGGTCCAGAGATGTACAAATTACAGTCAGTACCTCCTTCTTTGTTCCAAAGGCTTTTTCTGCCTTCCAGTGGGCTCCCCAGTCTACTGCCCAGGACTATCTGGATAAGCAGCAATTCTTAAATGGCCGTATCCGCAATCGCAAGATTCGTTATAACTGTCATGATTCCTTCCTGAGCACTCTGGAAGGTCTATTGGCCCGGGGTGACCGTCGTACTTCTAAATTGATCTACCTGGCTTGGCAAAAGGGCTGCCGCTTTGATAGCTGGTCTGATCATTTCAACGAACAAGCCTGGAAGGAAGCCATTGAAGAAAGTGGGCTGGAGCTGGATTATTACAATCATCGTGAGCGCCCGGCAGATGAAATCTTCCCTTGGGATATGATTGACTACGGCGTGAGCAAACAGTGGCTGCGTCGCGAATACGAAAAGGCCTTGCAGGGAATATCCACCCCCAATTGTCAAGAACATTGCAGTGGCTGCGGTATGATGAAATTTACAGACTGTGGTCTGTGCTTTAGCGAGAGGAGGGGAGAGGAATGAACCCCATTCGATATCAGAAGCGTATAACTTTTTCTAAAGAAGGACGTTTGCGTTTTATCAGTCATCTGGATCTGCTGCGCGTTTTTCAGCGGGCCATGAGCCGTGCCGGTATTGAACTAGTTTTTTCTCAAGGCTTTAACCCCCACCCACAGATGTCCTTTGCCCAGCCCCTTTCCCTGGGTGTCACCGGCAAAAAAGAATATATGGAACTGCAGTTAGCTGCGGACTGGAATAATCAGGAACTGTTGGACGCCTTAAATGCCCAGCTTCCTCCCGGACTCCAGGTATGGGAATGCCGCAATATGCCGGAAGGCACCAAGTCTGCTATGGCTCTGGCCACTCATGCCCAGTATCAAATTACCCTGCCCGCAGAATACGCTCAGCAGTATCCTGCCTGGCTGGAGGCATTTCTTCAGCTGAAAGAAGTAAATATCACTAAGCTGGCGAAGTTCCACGGCCGCAAAAAGCAGGTTACCATGGATATTAAACCTTTGATTCAGTCCTTGGAATTAAGTGATGAACACACATTAACCTTATGGTGTATTTGTTCCAATGAACAGAACCTGAAGCCTGATCGTATGATGAAGGTATTCTGGGAAACTGCCGGACATCCCGAGCTAGCTGGACAAGAGGCCATCTGCAGAATTGATCTGTATCGCCAAGAAGGCGAGGCTATGCTCACAATAATGCAACTTCTTGCAGAAAATTAAAAATTATGCTTGACATATTGATTTAATTATGATATTATATCTTATGTTGCCGCACGATGGGGCTTTAAAAGCATGCCAATGCTGCCGTAATCGGCGAGTTTTATAAAGAAGGAGGTGCCTGAGTATGTACGCTGTTATTGAGACTGGCGGAAAGCAGTACCGGGTACAAGAAGGAGACGTTGTATTTGTTGAAAAGCTTGGTCTGGTTGAGGGTGAAGCTTATACCTTTGATAAGGTACTGGCTGTTTTCACCGAAGACGGAGCCAAGGTTGGTACTCCTTATGTTGAGGGTGCTAAGGTAGCTGCGACCACCATTAAGGAAGGTCGT
>JAFUJY010000068.1 GCA_017467985.1 Bacillota bacterium | reverse complement strand
TACTTCTTTCCGGTATATTTTCCCTCTCTATTCTCACAAACAAAGTCCAGCCAAGCTTCATTCGGGCCTTCAAATTGCAAAAAAGATCATTCCGCGAACGCCTTCTCTTCGTCAATTTCATAAACACTAACTGTATGATCCCCTGATTTTCGACGTTTTGTTACCTTATCCGCAAAGCTAATCGCCTGTTGCTTATTGGTTGTTGTATAAAACCCAAAGCCAAAATCAAGAAAACGATTCTGCTGAACCAACTTGGGCTCAGACACAACAAGATTGCTGCCATGATATAAAATCATATTCTCCCTCCAATCTCTGCAATTATATTATACATAATATAATCTAAAAATTCAACCTAATCCCTCACCTTTTTCAATATCCCTTCACCAATCCTTCGGGTTACACTGCAGGTATAGGGATCAAACATTTTTGGCCAGAAATGATAAGCTGTAGGGTTAAAGCTTTCATAGTCTACGCCCAGGTACTGGGAACCTTCCTTATATAAAACATTCCCCGTCCACTCAACGAGCCGCTGCATGATCTGCTGACCACGATACTCCGGTCGGCAATATGCGCCCCGGATGTTTTGCATCTCCTCCCTCTTGGTTATAAAGGTCTCCCCCTCCCGGGCAATCTCCGGCAAAGCCTGTACTGCCGCCCTTTCTTCTGCATAATTCAACAGCGCCATTTCCCGTGCCGCGGCTAAATGTTCCTTATTAAATGTGGTTATAATCATTTATACCCTCCTGATCTCCACCTGTTTCGTGGCCACGTGCTCCGTGAAGGTCCGGTCGTGTTCCACAAACAATAACGTGGGCCTGTACTCCAATAGCAGTCGCTCAATCTGCATGCGGGAATACACATCGATAAAGTTCAGCGGCTCATCCCAGATGTACAGATGGGCCCGCTGGCACAAACTCCTGGCAATCAGCACCTTTTTCTTCTGCCCTTCGCTGTAAGAGTCCACAGGCTTTTCAAACTGCTTACGCTCAAAGTCCAATTTGCGCAGGATCGCCTTAAATAGACTTTCATCCAGGCCCTCTGACTGTATCAGCTCCTTCAGATCTCCCTTCAAAAAAGAAGTATCCTGGGAAATGTAAGAAATCTTCAACCCGCTGCCGATACGAATGATACCGCTATAATCCAGCTTTTCTCCCAGCATCAGCTTGATCAGACTACTCTTACCACAGCCATTGCGGCCACATAATGCCACCTGCTCCCCTTGCTCTACTGTAAAGCGCAGGGGCTCAAAAATCTCCTGCCCGTCGTAGTTAATCACCAGATCCTCTGCCTCGATCAAACGACGAGTATGGTATTTTTCCTGATGAATCTTTAAGTCTTCTGCCTCTTCAATGTTCTTCAGCAGTGTCCGCTTCTCCTCAATTGCTTTGGTCTGTCGCTTTTCCAGAGTCTTAGAACGCTTCATCATTTTTGCCGCTTTGTGACCGATATTGCCCCGGTCGGTGGGACCCCCACCAAACTTGGTGGCTTCCACTCGGTCCGACCAGGTGGCCTTTTCCCGGGCGGTCTCCTCCAGACGATGGATCTCCTTTTTCAGCCGGTCGTTCTTTTCCCGTTCATAATCGTCCTGCAGTTCTTTATTATAGTACCAACTGGAAAAGTTCCCTTTTTGCACCTCAATATTGGTGCGGTTGATCACCAGCATGTGATCCACACACCGATCCAAAAAGGCTCGGTCATGGGATACCAGAATAAAGCCCTTTTTAGAATTCAGATATTCTGCCACCACCTCACGGGCGTGCATGTCCAGGTGGTTGGTGGGCTCGTCAATCAACAGAAAATGGTTCTCCCGCAAAAACAATACCGCCAGCAGTACCTTGGTCTGTTCCCCCTGGGACAGGGTACCAAAGGGACGATATAAAACTTCATCATCCAGTTCCAGCGGGTTCAGTTCCTTTTTGACCTGCCACAGCTCCATTTCCGGGTTCAGGTCCGTCACCACATCCCACGTCTGCGACCAAATATCCTCCACTTCAAAGGGGAAGTAATCGAACTGTACACTGGCCGAGATCCGTCCCTGATAATGGTATTTGCCCCGCAGCAGGTTCAAAAAAGTAGTTTTGCCCCGACCATTACGACCGGTAAATCCAGTCTTCCAATCCGTATCCAGCTGAAAGGATACATTTTCAAAAATTTCATCATACGTGCCTTCGTACGCAAACGTCAAATTTACTACATCGATTTTAGACATATTTGTTCTCCATATAAAAAGTCCAGGAAAGCCTTCCCGGACTGATAGATACAAATATTGCCGGGAGCATCCAGATGAATTATACTTTCCTGCTAAAGTTATACAGCAAAAACAGACGGTCTCTCCCGTCGCCTTCCTGTACTGGGTAACTTTACATTAGCAAGAAAATTACTTCATCTTTCCACTCCTCTCATGTTTTCTATATTATAAGCCACACCTTCCCATTTTGTCAAGTATACAAAAAATTAACATCTATAATTGTTGACAATTCTGCACCAATCGGGTATACTAAGTCGTAGCATGTGGTTTTAAAAACTATATTTCGCACATTTTATTACCTCGAAAGGAAAAGTTTCAAATGAAGATCAAAATCGTTACTGACTCCGCATCCAATATGCTTTCCCTTGACGGAATTCCGTTCCAGTCTGTTCCTCTGAAAATTATCACCAATGTCCAGGAATATGTGGATGATGCGAACCTCAGTGTTTCTCAGATGGTCAATGATTTGGCCGCATATAAAGGAAAATCCAGTACTGCCTGCCCCGGCGTAGGTGAATGGCTGGAGGCTTTCGAGGATTATGATATAGTATTTTGCGTGACCATCATCAGCACCCTCTCCGGCAGCTACAACGCAGCTATGACCGCCAAGAAAATATATGAAGAAGATCATCCGGACCGCCATGTTTTTGTTCTGGACTCCTACTCTGCCGGTGCCGAGATGAAGCTGCATATTGAAAAGTTCCGTGATCTGGCCCTGGCCGGCAAGGACTTTGACACCATCTGTAAGGAAATTCAGGAATATAAAGAACAACATACCGCACTCATCTTCTGTTTAGAGTCACTGCGCAACCTGGCCAATAATGGCCGTGTCAGCCCCGCTGTTGCCAAAATTGCCAGCATTCTGGGCATCCGCATGGTGGGTGATGTAAGCCCTGAAGGTCAGCTCCACCCCACAGATAAGTGCCGTGGCGAAAAGAAAGCCGTTGCACAGATTTTCACCAACATGAAGGCCATGGGCTATAAGGGTGGCAAACTCTATATTGACCACTGCAGTAATGAAGGTGCCTCTGTCGCTCTGAAAGATGCCGTCCTCGCCCAGTTCCCCCAGGCTAATGTGGTGATTGATAAGACCCGTGCTTTGTGCAGCTTCTATGCTGAAAAAGGCGGATTAATGATCGGATTTGAAATTAACTAAAAACAGCGCCCCTTTCCATAGCAAACCATTTCTGGTTTGCGAAGAAAGGGGCGTTTGCTTTTACAATACTAACGAGGGTGCAGTATATACTCTTGCAGCAAGTTCCTGATTCAACATATACAAGCTTCTGGGATCAGAGCCGAAAAGTTCCATCTTGGAGATAAGGTCATTGGCATTCGTTTCTTCCTCTCCCTGCTCCTTTACGAACCAATCAAGGAACTGCATCGTGCGAAAATCTTTTACATCATATGCCGCTGTATAGATATCATTGATCAAAGAAGTTACATACTCCTCGTGCTCAAGACCTGCCCGGAATACATCCATATGACAAGTAAATACTTTGTCCGGCTTTGCAATCGCCTCCAGCGTAACGATTTGATTTTCGTTCTGCAAATACTGATAAAAGAGCATTGCATGGTCCCGCTCCTCCTGTGCCTGGATCATATACCAATTTGCAAATCCATCCAACCCTTTGGACTTAAAATAATTTGAAAAGTCCAGATACAGATATGCCGAATAAAACTCTTTGTTAATCTGCTGATTGAGCAGATCTCTTACCTTTACATTCATCATAATTCATTACCTCCTGATTAAATTTCTGCCTTCCACAAACCGTGAAGATTACAGTACGCATAAACCGCAATCGGTTTTTCTTCCGAAAGGGCGAATGTCACAACGGGTGCTTGCCCCACTTCCAAATGCTTGCGCTGACCGCCCTTGTCCGTCTGAAGATATACCCACAAAATACTGTGTTCCTCCGCCATCGGATGCTCAACCGATCCGATCTTGACTGTTACCCTGTTTCCTTCCACATTGGCAACCGGAATATGCTTTTCATGGCTGGCCTCAACCACACCGGCTTCCATCTTCGTCATCTTCTGTCCACAGCAGATCATGGGCACTCCTGTATTATGGATCATCTCAACCATATTACCGCAGTGTTCGCAAACATAAAACTTATTATTGTCACTCATAATAGAATCCTCCATATATTTTTTCTTTTACAGCATTCTGAGAATGGCTTCCTTAGGCCGTGCTCCCATTGCTTGATTTACTACCTTACCATCCTGCATTACAACCAGTGTCGGGATACTCAGGATACCGAACTGGCTAGCCAGTTCCGGCTGCTCATCCACATTCACCTTTCCAACCTTAATGTCGGAACGCTCCTTTGCAATTTCATCTATAATCGGAACAACCATACGGCAGGGTCCGCACCAGGGAGCCCAGAAATCTAACAGAACCTTTTTATCAGAATTGATTACTTCACTTTGAAAATTGTTTTTACTAATATTGATAGCTGACATCTTTGCTTCCTCCTTATTTTCTTTTACGCCCTTATTATATCACAGCTCTTTTTTTCTTTCTGTGACATTATCACACAAAAGAAGTTTTTTTGAAAAGGATACATAAAAGTGTCTGTATTCTCACAGACACTTTTAGATGTTTTCTATTTTATTTTTTCTATAGGAATCCAGATCTCAATGGTTCTTTCCCTATATCCGCCCACAATTCCCCAGTGGTAAACTGCAAGTTCCGGGGCATTGACTATTTGATATTCTCCCTTTGAGAGCCATTCGGCAGCAATCTGCTTACGAAGTTCAAAATATTCCGGGATGGGCATCTTTTGTTTCTCCGTTTCAAAAATCCCATAGGTCCTTTCGGGGATCTTGATTTCTTCAAACTGAAATTGATCCATAAAGTCAATTCCGGTCACCTGGCTATTATACAGATTTTTGCGCTCATATTCATCTGTTGATGCCGCGATGTAAAAATCATAGCCGTCATCGTCCATATTGGTTAGTACGCAATAATCGGACAACTTGTCGTTGGACATGCCTTTAAGCATCCACTGATGTGCCCTTGTGGTCATGAAAAAGTCGCCCTCTTGCTTGCATCGCAGAGCATCATAGGGAGTGCCTTCAAAATGCCGCTTATACCCTACCAGTGTAAATTCAGGTTTTGTTTCAACACGATAATTCATAGTGATACCGCCTTCCAATGAGAATTTAAGTACAAGGCGGGAAAAAGACTTTAGCTGGCTGCCATCTTTGCGGGCTTGGGACGGTAATATCCCATGAAACTTCTGGAATGCTTTTGCAAAGCTATCCGGACTTTCATAGCCATACTTCAGCGCAATATCAATCACCTTTGCATCGCTCATGGCAAGTTCTCTGCCGGCAAGGGATAACCTGCGGTTACGAATATACTCACCCACGGTAAACCCGCAAAGAATACTAAATACACGCTGAAAGTGATAACTTGACGAAAAACTTTGCGCTGCCACCATCTCGTAATCCATTGACTCCGTTAGATGATCTTCTATGTAGTCAATCGCCTTTTGCAGTCCAATCACCCAGTCCATCCTATCCCTCCTCGTCTGCTGTTATTCTACCAAAAGAAACGGCCGATTTCCCGATATTATGTGCTGAGTATCATCGGATTTGTACATGAATATGATTCTCTCCCGCCGCCAGGGTAACTTCATACCCGCCGGCGGTAATTTTTTTGATTTTGGCTTCCTGGCCGTTGACCGTAAAATGATACTCCCGACCTTCTTGCATAACTATCATAACTGTCACCTGCTGGACTAAAACGCGACAATCCAGGGACACTTCTGTCTTATCGGCATTCCAACGAACATTGCGGGCCATGGTCATGAATCCTGTGGTCACACTGCCCGGCTTGTAATAGGCGTCAAAGAACATGAGTACCGGTGTGGACAGGCCGGAAAACTGATGGAACCCAGCGCCTCGGCCGTTAGCCGACATGAAGTGTTCAAAGCAAGAATAGGTATCGTCCGTTTCCCGGGCCCACAAGTTCAGCGCCTTCTGAGCAATCTCCCAGGCCAGTTCAGTTTCACCGTGATCCAGCAAGGATTTCCACAAAATCCACTGATGAGGCATCCACACCGAGCCATTCCAGTAGCCATAAGGGGTATAATAGCTGGCCCGCTGATCCACCACGCCCACACCAATGGGCGTCATCATGCCATTTTTCACATGATCCATCATGCGGCGATTTTGCACATCTGTACTGATGCCCGCGATGTAAGGATAGATTCCGTCCATGCCCTGATTATAGTTGCTGCCATCCTGATACCGTAAGAACTCCTTGGGATTGCCATCTTCGTCATGAACCATGTAGGAATAATAGCCCGCCTCGTCGTCCCACAAAAGAGACTGAACCAGACCTGAATACTTTTCAATATCAGCATCATACCCCGCAATATCTTCTTCATAACCAAACAGCTGGGCCGCCTGCTTCATAATCCGGGCAATCAGCACTGTAATCGCGGTGGTGATGACCGGCGTGGTATTGTGATAATCTGCGGGTTCACCCCCTCTTTGTGTAGCATGATTCAACATGTGTTGGGGAGGATAATCGTCCCAGCCACCGGAATTATAAAAGATGTGCCAGGTTTTCAGCAGCCCGGACTTCATTTGCTTTTCACCCTTGTCCATTTGAGCAAAGAACTGATAATACTGGCGCATCATGGGATACAATGATGCCAGTTCCTCACGATGCTCGCCGTAGCGCTCGATCAGCTCTTTGTACAGGAACATCTGGGTGGGCACCACACTGCCGTGGAAAATAAAAGGCGAGTGCTTGTCCCCCACCGGCGTAAGATAGGTATACAAACAATCAAAAGCCCGACGATAATCCATTACAGCCAGTCCCATACCGGTAAAACCGGAGTCCCAGGTATAAAGACTATCCCAATTGCGGCCCGGTGTATTATGACGAATGAACTGACGACGAGTATAAATAGGGTACACCACATTCAGGAACGTGGTGGTGGTCATTAAGTTTTGAGAAAACAGATACTTTTCGCCATCGCTGTTGGCGGTTACTGCATACAGCGGCGCAGCAGGCTTGGCCTGGATCTCTTCCCCAACCCACACCTTAAATATCAACTCCTTTTCCTCACCCGGCTCCAGGTACAGTGGATTCGAAAATATATTTTCATACACATTTTCGCTGGACTTACCGCTGGTAAAAACCGTATTCACATGCTTATGGATGGTCTTTTCCAGCAGCGGTCCCACATCATCACAGTAAAAACGACGGATATTATAGGGGGCTTCCATCCACTGAAGCGTATAGGTATGAGGAATGCCGGGATACTGCAGGATCATGCGATTGCCCTCGATGGTACGCTCCGGCTCAAAATCATGGGGAATTTCTTCAAAAACTGCGTTCTCCCCCAGCACCAGCGCATCCACGCTGATCCCCTGAGGGTACAAAACCACATCGCTCACCTTGGTTTCTTCCAGGGGTAAAACCACATAACCAAAACCCTGGCAGGCCTCCACATGCAGAGAATAGGTTACTCCATTCACTTCCATACGAATGTCCGCAGGCGTTTTCGCCTGATACCGCACACCAATGCCCTTCGTTACAGTGGGGTGGGGCATATATTTCACCCAATACTCCGGCTTGTCAAAATACTGCGCACCCAGAACTGTCCCTTTACCGGAAGCGCCGTCCATCATCATTTCACCCAGGTACTTGCCGTCCACCGCCAGCACACTGTTACAGAAAATGTCGCTATATTCCACGGCGTCAATGTAATGATCTGCCCGACTAAATGCCTGATACTTCACAAATTCTGCCCCATCCTTGATGGTAGGCCGCTGAAGGGAGGCACACAGATTCATGTTCACACTCTGGGGCAGCTCTGTGTGATTCACAAAATGGCAAGTAATCGTACACAGCTTGTCGTCAGTGATGGCAAAATCCGCATCACAATACACCCGATCCTTCCATTCCAGCTCGTAGCGGTATACAAAATGGGTGAGAGCCCCATTGGCCGCCCACATTTTCAGGCCACTGTCACTCACCGAATGACTGACCAGAATGCGCTTGCGAAACAGGCCCGGAAACAGCGTCACTTCAAAGGAAGCGCCGCTGTCCTGGTCTGCAATATGGCTCACACCCAAATATTCTTTATTGAACGGGCCCCACTGACCCAGAGAAAGATCGAATTGCTTCATGACCAAAGCCTCCGTTCTTTATTATTCCCCCTGAGGGGTCACATAAATTGTCTTTTGATGGGTATAGATGACAAATCCCGGCTTGGAGCCCGAGGGCTTCTTGACATAGCGCCGCTGGGCATAATCCACCGGCACATTGCTGCCCGCGGCCGCCTTGGAATGACTGGCCGCAATATGGGCTGCCTCCAAAATACTCTTGTCCGTATAATCCACTCCATACTCCTTGTCCGCACAGAACAAAATGGTGTGGGAACCAGGAATATCCTTCACATGGAACCACAGATCAAAGGGAGATGAAATCTTAAATGTCAGCTGGTCATTTTGGATATTATTCTTACCCACCAGCACCTTCAGGCCCTCACTGGTCTGCATTTCCAGCGGCTTACTGGCCGACAGATTCTTCTTTTTCTGACGATTTTTACGGATATAGCCGGTCTCATACAATTCCAGTCGAATATCTTCCAAGTCCTTCTCGCAATCTGCCAGCTCCATGGCATCCAGAATACTTTCCAAATAGGCGATTTCTTCTTCGGTCTGGGTGATCTGCTCGGTCAGAGCTTCCTCCGTACGCTTGAGCTTATTATACTTGGCGTAGAACTTCTGGGCGTTTTGAGCGGGAGTCAGATTCGTCTTTAACTGAATTTCCACCATCTGGGGCGGATCCTCATAAAAATCCTCTACCTCCACCTTGCGGTCCCCCAGCTTAATTCGATAAATATTAGAGGTCACCAAATCCCCCAGGCGCTGATATTTTTCCCGGCCCTGGGTATCCTCCAGCTGCTTATACTGGAGTTCACACTTGCGGCGGGCTCGGTCCAGATTATTCATCACCAACTTGTGCAGGTCCTGGGCCTTCTGACGCAGACGATTTTTCGCATCCTGGCGCACATAATATACGTCCAGCAGCTGAGAAGGTGTTTCAAAACACTTCTGCTCCACACCCATCATCTGACGGCTGGCAATCATGGAGTATTCCTTCATCTGGTCGCCGTCCATGAAAATGGTGGGACAGGCTGCCTCCTGCTGCATCTGGGTAAATACCCCACTAAAGGCATAATACAGAGATTCTTTTTCAACATCTGTCAGTTCCTTAAAAGAAGCCCGCTCTTCCACACCGGCCCGATGGCAGATTTCACTGGCAATAAAGGGACTGATACCATCAAAAACCTGATACATTCCCTTTTTCAACGGAGCATTATTTTCCTCCCACACTGCTGCAAACACCTGATACTCTGTCATTTCCAGGGGGTTAGCCCGTTGATTATGGGAAGGTGCCTCGTACTGTAAGCCAGGCAGCACCATACGAAAATGGCTCATATCCTGACTGACATGATGGGCGCTGTCGATAATGCGCCCACTATCATCC
>JAFUJY010000067.1 GCA_017467985.1 Bacillota bacterium | reverse complement strand
CCTTCCAGCATGCGAACGAAGAATCCTTCAACCTTCTCAGCCAGTACGGTCTTGGTCAGATCGGTACCAAAGATCACGGGATTGCACAGAATTGCCTTCAGCTGGCCATTGTAACTTGCGGGGTCACCAGCCTTTACACCGGCCAGGATCTCCTGCAGAGGAGCCAGCATGGGGTCAGCACTCAGAGCCATTTCCTGCATGTTATCATCTACGCCCAACAGGTAACGACACCATCCGGCGATTGCCAGCGGGATGTAATGCAGACCGGAAACATCGGGCAGGTAGGACTTGATGGTCTCGCCGTAGCGAACCGGAATCTTCTGAGAGGTATCAGTGGCGATACGCTGGGGAGTATCGGGCATGAAAGGATTGGGCAGACGCTCTTCCATAACTTCCTTCAGGAAGTCAGCGGGATCCAGGATACCGGGATGAACCACTACCGGCATACCTTCCTTTTCGCCGATGCCCTTGATCAGCTTCACCAGAGACTCATCCTTCATTTCGGATGCGATGGTGGGATAACCCAGCAGGCAGCCGTAAACAGCCAGAGCGGTGTGCAGCGGGTTCAGACAGGTGGTTACCTTCATCTTCTCGGTGTTGTTAACGGTGTCACGATCGGTGAAGTATACACCGGCCTTTTCCAGCGGAGGACGACCATTGGGGAAGGAATCCTCAACTACCAGATACTCGGGAGCCTCAGCATTAACAAAAGCTGCTGCATAAGTGCGCTTGGAAGTGGTGATGGGAGCCATATCCTCAATACCACTCTTGTTCAGTTCAGCCTCAACCGTTTCGGAAGGTCTGGGAGTGATCTTATCGATCATGGACCAGGGGAAACTTACCTTGGAAGAATCCTGCAAATATGCCAGGAAGTCCTCGCCCACATAACCACGGCTGCACCATTCCTTAGCAACGGTCACCACGGAGTTCATCAGCTTTTCACCATTGTGAGAACAGTTATCCATGCTGACAACAGCAATGGGGGCTGCACCATTCTGATAACGATGATACAGCAGACCGGCCATCAAGCCCATCATAGCGGTTGCGCCAGCCGGACCTGCTTCCAGATCCTTCTGAATGAAGGGGAAGTAATTGCCGGACAGGTCAGTCAGAGCGTAGCCCTTCTCGGTGATGGTCATACTTACCATCTGCAGACCGGGATCAGCCATCATACGCTTCAGCTCTTCGTTGTCGGGAGTGGCCTTGATGCCTGCAGCAACGGATGCGATGATTTCCTTCTCCAGATGAGCATCCCCATACAGGGTAACCAGCAGGGTCAGGTTGTCATAGGGGGTATACAGCAGATCGATCAGCTCACCGTCAAATGCCTCTGCAGCAATAACGCCGGTGTCGGTCAGACCGGCATCCAGCAGACGCTGCTGGGCCTTAGCCATAAACGCACGGAAGATATTACCTGCGCCGAAGTGGATCCACTTGGGGTTGGCAACGGTCTTCTCCACCATCTCCTTTACCGGGTAGGAAGGCAGCTTCACGCCGGCGGCTTCCCAAGCCTCTTTATTTTGTACCATTGATTCATACGATAATTTCATGATAAAACACCTCCTGAATAATTTTTGATATATCGTATTTGATTAATCATGCAAAAACTGCTCAATAATGTAGCGGGGACGTTGTTTCGTCTCCATATAGATTTTACCCACATATTCTCCGATCATACCAATACAGAAAATTTGCAGGCCGCCCATCAGCCAGATAGACGCCATCAGAGAACTCCAACCATCCACGGAGTTGCCGGTAACCTTGACCACAATACTCCAGATCAAAAACAGCACACTGATGGCCGCAATGGTCAGGCCTAACATGGTTACCAAACGGATGGGCTTCACACTGAACGAAGTGATCCCTTCTAAGGCAAAGGCCAGCATCTTCTTGAGAGGATATTTGGACTCGCCGGCAAAACGCTCGTGACGCTCGTAGGTTACGGAAGTGGACTTAAATCCCACCTGGGGCACCAATCCCCGCAGGAACAGATTCACCTCTGTAAATTCTGACAAACCTTCCAGCGCCCGCTTGCTCATCAGACGGTAATCCGCATGGTTAAACACCACATCCGCTCCCATCATCTTCATGAACTTGTAAAAAGCCTCTGCGGTAAAGCGCTTGAAAAATGTGTCTGTTTCCCGGCTGGAACGCACACCGTAGACCACATCGTAGCCTTCCAGATACCGGTCCACCATGGCATCCACCGCATCAATATCATCCTGCAGATCCGCATCCATGGAAATAATCATGTCGGCATACTCCTTGGCAGTCATCAAACCGGCCAGCAGCGCGTTTTGATGACCCCGATTCCGGGAAAGGTTAATGCCGCAGAACAACTTGTCCTCCTCATGGAGACGGCAGATAATCTCCCAGGTGCGATCGGTGGAACCATCATTGATGAAAACCACCTTGCTGTCCAGGGCAATCTTACCCGCATCCATCAACGATGCCACCTTAGCCTTCAGACGCTTGGCAGTCTCGGGAAGAACTTCTTCTTCCTTATAACAAGGCACACAGATGTACAGGCAATTATTCTCCATCCTTTTTCTCCTTCTTTTTCTTAGTATAGCGATCTTCTTCGCTAAAAATGCAGCCACAATACTTCTGCATATATAAACCCAGCTCCCGGGCCATCTCCTGACCCTCGCGGAACCTGGGACGAAAATCCCGATATAAAAACTCTATATCATACTTCTCGGCCATTTCCTCTCCCACACGTCTTAACAGCTCGTGATTCTGATAAGGACTGATTAACAATGATGTGGTAAAGGAGTCAAATCCTTTTTCTTTAGCGGTGGCCGCGGCCGCCTCCAGCCGGATATTATAGCAAAAACCGCAGCGATGGTCAAAATCCGGATAAATCCCTTCAATAAACTTACGCAGGCCGTATTCATTCTCCATAATAACTTTCATATGGATACTGGCCGCATACTCCACCAAAGTGTTCTTACGCATTTTGTACTCTTTCAGCGGATGAATATTAGGGTTATACCAAAAGGCGGTGGGCTCGATCCCTTCCTGACGCAGAGTATCCACGCAGGTGATCGAACAGGGCGCACAACAGGTGTGCAATAAAGTCTTCATTATCTTCCCTCCAATTCCTTTTCTTATTATACCTTTTTTCTCGCCAAATGTAAAGGTTGCTTTTTGTAAATAATTATGTTATTCTAAAATAAGTTAGGAGGTTAGTGCTATGAAGATTGTTGTTATTGATGGACAGGGCGGCCGTTTGGGTCGTCAGATGATTGAAGGAATCAAACCTTACATAGAAAATCATGAGCTGGTGGCTGTGGGTACCAATGCTCTGGCCACTTCTGCCATGCTGAAAGCCGGCGCAGTTTTGGCCGCCACCGGCGAAAACGCCGTTTGTGTCAATGTGGCGGATGCGGACATTATTATCGGACCCATTGGTATTGTAACTGCCAATTCTCTTTTGGGAGAGGTAACCCCCCGCATGGCTCTGGCTGTTGGCCGCAGCAGCGCCCACAAATTATTAATTCCAATCAATCGATGCAATCATGAAGTGATCGGTGTGGGTGATTACTCCATGTCCGAGCTGGTCAATCTTGCAATGATTCGTGTCAAGCAATTACTATCGGCAGCTAAATGTTGACAACATGATACTATTCTGCTATAATTAACCCATTCGGTCAAGCCGAGTGTTTCACAGGTCCCCAGGACATTTATACTATATCAATTCTAAGGCAACTGCCCACCCAGTGGGTATTTGCCTTATATTTATGAAAGGGGTTACTTATGACACACAAACGACTTGTCAATTTACTTTTATCTGCCATGTTTTTAGCACTTTGCCTGGTTCTTCCTTTTTTAACCGGGCAGATTCCCGAAATCGGTGCGGCCCTGTCTCCCATGCACATTCCTGTGCTGATCTGCGGTTTTGTCTGCGGCTGGCCCTATGCAGCACTGGTAGGCTTTATTGCTCCGCTGCTGCGCACCCTCCTGTTTGGTATGCCGCCATTTCCCACGGTGGCAGTGCCCATGGCCTTCGAACTCATGGCCTATGGCTTTTTCAGCGGTTTGATTTATCAGCTGCTGAAGAAAACCACGGTCAATATTTATGTTTCACTGATTGGTGCCATGCTGCTGGGCCGCGTGGTCTGGGGCGTTGCTAAGTACATCTTTGCACTGCTGACGGATTCCGCCTTTACCCTACAGATGTACTTGGCCGGCGGCTTTATTGAAGCCGTTCCCGCTTTGATTCTGCACATCGCACTAATTCCCGTTATTGTTATAGCTCTTAAGAAAGCGAAATTAATCCCCAATGAATGATTTGATAACGATTTTGAAGCAACACCAGCAAAAATATCCTCTGATGCAGCGGACCGATGCATTAAAGCTGATTTACCAGCACAGCATGGGCGCCGTGCACATGATTCACTCTCCTGAACGCTCCCTGGCATATCTGCAGCAGGAATGCAGCGAACTAACTTTTGAGGATCCTACCGGTGTTGAACCCATCGGTAATGGTCGAGTACGTTTATATCTTTCAGAGATTCTCCGAAAGGGCTACTCTCCGGAACTGATCAATAAGCTGTTTGTCCTGTGTGCCAACCGCCCCACTAACCGTGAGGACTTACTGAAAAACCTGGCATTGCTGGAACCCTACACCGACCTGACAGATTATTATCAGGCCGATTGTCCCGCCGTACGCCACTCCCAAGCCTATCGGGATGCTTATCATCCCGCCTATCGGGTAATGGATGAGGACTGCACCAGGGTTCTGCCGCTGTTGGATGCGCTGGATAAGGCTCCTAAGCCCTTAACCATTGCCATTGACGGCATGGCCGGCGCCGGTAAAACCACCCTTGCCGCATTATTATCCCAGCTTTTTGACTGCAGCATCGTCCATATGGACGATTTCTTCCTGCCCTTTGAACTGCGCACACCCCAACGCCTGGCCCAGCCCGGCGGAAATGTGCACTACGAACGCATCCTCACCGATGTAATTCCCCATCTGGGCATGGAGTTCTCCTATCCCGTTTTTGACTGCAGCGATGGCACTATGGATAATAATCAGGCGGTAAAGCCTGCAGATATAATAATTATCGAAGGCTCCTACAGTATGCATCCTGCTCTGCAGCATATATATGATCTGACCGTTTTTCTCCAGGTTTCACCGGAAGAACAAGCCAGACGTATCCGAAAGCGCAATGGTGAAGAAATGCTTAAGATGTTCCAAAATCGTTGGATCCCTATGGAAAGCCAATATCACGAACATTATCAAATACGTGAAAAGGCTGATTATATTTTTTAATATAACAAGGAGCTGTCTCTAAATGATTTTTGAAAATCACGTGAGGCAACGCCTCGTGTTTTCTAATACTAACATATAATTCTGAAAAAAAAGTAATAAAACGGCGCACTAACTTAGAGGGGTATGATTTCCCCTCTAAGTTAGTGCGCTATTTTCTTTTGGGCTATCCTATGATGCCTTGGGGACTACCAGGTGGCTTCCCAAACGGTTAGTTTGGATTTTATGATGCAGCTTCAGCAGATTATAGCCCATGCTTAAAAGATGCCATTCTACTGTTACATTTTTTTGACCGCGCAT
>JAFUJY010000066.1 GCA_017467985.1 Bacillota bacterium | reverse complement strand
CATGTTCCATCCGGCAGACTGGCGGTCACCTTTGCGATACCCGTCCGCACCGCCTGTACCCGCACCTGCCCCGGTCCAAGAGGCTTCATATTTAAAATAAAATCATCTTCATTTTCCCAAATAATATCCTGTATGCAAAATTGATCTGACTCCACCCATGCCTCCAGCACAACCGTACTGCCACAATCCTGCCACCGCGCATCACGACTAACTTCCTCAATCCCTACATACAGGGGGTAGGTGTTAAAATTAAGCTGAACCATATTAATAATCATAGCTTTCGCGCAAGCGATAAGCCTCTCCTTTCTTCGGAATTGGGGCTGGTTTTGCGAAGCAAAATCGTCGCTGCTCACAGCGGCGAAAGCCACAAAACACGGTGCGAAAAACTTGTTTTTCACACGAACTCCTCCTAAACAAACCTAGCCACAGTATAAATAATTTTCACCCAAAAGTCAACATGCAAAGCAAGGTCCTTATCTGCTCGGACTCCCTCGCTAACGCGAGAAAGTCGTCCGAGGCAGATAAGGACCTTGTGTCTCTGACCCGCCACAACATGCAAAAGCCCTGCGGTGTGCCCTTTCCACGTCAGTGGGGGCACACCGCAGGGCTTTTGATGTTGTCTTAGCCTTTCAGTGAACCAATCATTACACCCTTTACAAAGTATTTCTGAATCCAGGGATACAGCACCAGAATCGGCACAGTGGCTACGATTACGGTGGCATACTTGATGGTAAAACTCATGGCATAACTATTACCAAAGGAGGAGCCCATGGTCATTTCATCCACATCATTTTGAATGATGATATTTCGCAGAACCAACTGCAGCGGGAACTTTTGCTTATCACGCAGATAAATGTTTGCGCTGAACCAGGAATTCCAGGGACCTACTGCATAGAACAAACCGATAACTGCAATGGTGGGAATGGACAGGGTCAAAATTAGCTTGAACAAAATAGTCCATTCGCCGGCGCCATCGATGCGGGCAGATTCTTCCAGACTGGCCGGAATACTCTGGAACATGGTTCTCATAATAATCATGTTGTAAGTGGAGATGGCACCCGGGATGATCAGCGCCCAAATCGTATTATACAGATTCAGGTCGCGAACCAGGATATAGTTAGGAATCAAACCACCATCTACAAACATGGTGATTGTAATCAAGAACATGATCGGCTTCTTCAGCATGGGACCGGTACGAGACAGGAAGTATGCACCAACACAAGTCATCAGCAGATTAATACTGGTACCTACACCTACGATGAAAATCGTATTCTTATAACCAATCCAAATATTCGGGTTATTCATAACAGCCTTAAAAGAAGCCAAAGTTGTATCCAGCGGATACATCAAAATGCCACTGTGAGCGATGAACTTATTGGGATCACTCAAAGATGCAAACAATACATACAAGAAAGGATACGCAGTGATGACCATCAGAAGGATCATCAGAAGTGTATTGAAGATTTCAAACACATGGTCAGCAAAGGACTTTTTATAAACTACCATTCTGATTTCCTCCTTTCTTACCACAAACTGGTATCCGTCAGACGACGGCTCACAGTATTTGCAAAGGTCAGCAGAATAATATTGATGACAGAGTTGAACAGACCTACGGCAGTACTATAACTGTAGTCATTGTCCTCCAGACCTTTTCGGTAAACATATGTGGAAACTACATCGGCAACTTCATAAGTCAGAGGAGAATACAACAGCAGGATCTTTTCAGAGCCTACGCTCATCATGCTGCCGATCTCCATGATCAACTTAATGACGATGGTGGGCAGGATACCCGGCAGGGTAATGTAAATCATTCGTTGGAAACGCTTGGCACCGTCGATGTAAGCAGCCTCATACTGCTCCTGATCCACACCGGCCAGCGCAGATAAGTAAATAATACTACCCCAACCAAAGCCAGCCCAAATACCACTCAAAATATAAATGGGACGGAAGGCAGCTTTGCTCATCAGCAAATCGTTTTTAGTCCCTCCAAACCATGCAATAATCGTGTTAAATAAACCATCCTTCGCACTAAAGGATACAATCAAACCACAGATAACAACCAGAGATACAAAGTGAGGCAAGTAGGTTACAGTCTGAACCACTTTCTTAAACTTCTGGTTCTGCACTTCATTTAATAACAGCGCAAACACAATGGGCGCCGGGAACCCAAAAATGAGGTTCAAGAAACTAATAATTAAAGTGTTACCCACCGTTCTGGTAAAATACATACCGGTGAAAAACTTCTCAAAATGCTTAAAGCCTACCCAAGCACACTCCCAAAATTCTTTTGTAATTTTGTAGTCTTTAAATGCAATCTGCAAGCCATACAACGGTACGTACTTAAACACAACATAATAAATAACAACCGGCAGGGCAAAGAATATGTACAAATACTTATACCGATTCAGGTCAAAAATTAACCTCTGAAAAAATGTTTTCTTGGGGGCCATAATTTCACATCCTTATGTTACTGAATAAAAAACTAAAAATGCTGCACGAAAAATATTTTACAGAGACGCGGACCCGATGATCCGCGTCTCTGCAGTTTTAAGTCTACTTATGAATTACTTACCCATTGCACGTTCGTAAGCTGCCTGCTTGATAGCAATAGCATCCTCGATGCCCATGGACTTAACATTGCTTACATAGGTATCCCAATCAGCTTCCAGATCCAGGTCACCAACAATGAATTCCAGATAAGAAGTATCAACGTAAGTCTTGATATCGGTCATCAGACCGGAGTACTCTTCAGCTTCCTCAGTGGTGTGGATCAGCGGAGGCATGGTAATCTCGTTAGTAGCCAGATTCCAGTTGGTCTGGATGTCGATCTGATACTGCTCCTTCAAATTCATCTGCTCATAGAAACGATAGTCACGAGCCATGGGGAAGGTGATCGGACCCAGCATGTAACGAGCGATACACTGCTCATCACTCCAACCCTTATCGTTATTCTTGATATCTTCGATAATGGTAGGATATTCATTTACCCACTCAAAACTCTCGTCCTCAATACCAAAGGTAGAAGCGATGGAGCCTTCGTCGGTATAGAAGTAATCCAGCCAACGCAGAGCGATTTCCAGATTCTCACACTGAGTAGAAACTACAGTAGAACGAGGATTAGCATTGCTGTCGTCGATGAAGCACTGATAGCCATCAGGACCGATCAGCCACGGAACGGATACATAATTGTACTCTTCGTTCTCCAGCTTCAGGTTGTCATGGTTAGCAATCAGAGAAGAACCCATGGAAGAAATGGTGAAACCAGCCTTGCTCTGAGTGATGTAGTTCATAGCGCTCTCAGCTACAGCAAAGTCAGAGTTGATCAGACCTTCATCATACAGCTTCTTCACATAACCCAGGAACTTCTTGAAGTTGTCAGTGATAGGACCATAAACGATGGTGTTAGCATCTTCAGGATCTACATGCATGTCGATACGAGTACCGAAGGAACCAGCCAGGGCACGCAGCTGATCAGTACCCTTACCTACTGCGAAGGGGATTTCATCAGTGGCGTCACCGTCGCCGTTCATATCGTTGTCGCGGAAGGCAACCAGAACGTCATACAGTTCATCGGTAGTGGTGGGCATTTCCTTGCCAACCTTGTCCAGCCAGTCCTGACGGATCTGGGGACCCAAAATCTTGAAGTAAACGATTTCTCTGTCTTCCAGACGAGAGTTAAAGTTTACAAACTGATACTGCAGACCACCCAGAGTAAAAGCAGTCTTCTCTTCCGGATTGGCTTCCATCCACTCATTATATGCAGGAGCATACTTAGGAATCATCTCGGTCAGATCGTGGATAACTTCATCTTCCAGCAGAGCCTGAACGCCGCCGGCGATATTAGCATACTTCCAGTTGATCAGGTCCGGATATTCGCCGCTGGCGATCATCATGGAGAAGTTCTCATCACTGGTATTGTGGTCCCAGTTGATCTTAACGCCGGTGTACTCTTCCAGCATCTGGAAAAATGCAACATCAGCATAGCTCTCCATGGTTGCGGACATAGCGCCATTGATTACCAGCCAGTAATCCAGCTCTACAGAACCGTCAGCCAGGGGATAAGTAGCAGCTTCATAAGGAACGCCGCCGGGCTGAGCAGAAAGATCTTCTTCAGAAGACTCAGCCTTGGAAGTCTCCGTCTTAGAGGTCTCGGTCTTGGAAGTCTCGGTCTTGGACTCTTCAGTGGTGCCGCCACAGCCAGCGAAACAACCAACCATCAGAATTGCGCACATCAACAATGCAAACAATCTCTTTTTCATGTCAATTCCTCCTTGTAATGTTTTTGGGCATGGACCCTTGTTACTCCTTTATCATACATCAAAATTGACTAAAATTACAAGGAAAAATGTCTACTAAATATGGAAATATGTACAGTGTCTTTTTGCCGCAGAACACGCTCACACGATATAATTACATATTTTACATGGATTTTTTTGTCCCAAATGAATAAAAGCCGCTATTTCAGCGGCTTCCATCACAATCATATTTTACACCCACTTGTCGTCGAATTTCATCCAAAGTTTCCATCACATCCAATGTCAGCTGATGGGTATTATTTACGGATTCCAGTTGGCCTTGCTGCAGCGTCTTAATAAAGTCCTGCAGTTCATAAACCATACCATGTTCCGGCTGATCCACCCGGATAGATTCGGTACGGCCATCCCGATAGTGAATCTCAATCTTCTGCAGTTTTTGGATGTGATCCATCACCATGGAGGCTTCCTCTCCAATAATCTCAGAGGGCAGATAGGTATCCGCGATTTTGGTTACCAGATTCACACCATCCATCTCCGGATACTTAAAAATCACCGTGCTCTGACCATCCACTCCACTATCCAGGGTCACACCAAAGGCCTTAACCTCCTGGGGCTTACCAAATAAGGCAATCATGGGTGCAAGGCAATACACGCCCATATCCAGCATGGAACCATTACACAAATCCCGGTTAAAGGTATTCACCAAAATACCGGCTTTATATCGATCATAATTCACCGAATACTTACCAAAGCTGGCAAAATATCGTCGAATCTTTCCCAATTTATATAAATTATCCCGGATCTGGAAAAAGTTCGGAAACTGGGTGGTCATCATAGCCTCCATCAAAAGGACTTTATATTCCTTTGCCAGTGCAATGAGTTCCCGAGCCTGATCTGCATTGGCTGTAAAAGCCTTTTCCAGCAGCACATGTTTTCCATGCATGATAAATAACTTCGCATATTCATAATGAAAGGCAATGGGGGCACCAATGTATACTGCATCGTATCCATCCCAGGCCGCCATTTCTTTCAAATCCGTAAAATACCGGGGCGCCTGATGCAGCGCCGCAAATTCCTCTGCCCGTGCCTGGGCCCTGGAATGCACCGCAGCCAGCTCAAACTCCGGTACTGCCCGGGCTGCTTTCAAAAAAGTATTCGTAATATTGGTCCCCACCGTTGCAAAACGTACTTTCTCCATCATCGTGACTCCTTTGTATCTTTTTTCTTATCATAACTTATTTTTTAATTTTTCTCAAGAGGAATATGACGAATCCAGTAACCAAAATCACCTTTTTTTGCTGCCTGACCATGGGCCGGGCGAAATTCATGAAAGTCCTGCTCTGCTGCTATCTGGACCATCTCCGGAAAATACCGGTAGGGCACACCCAGCTGCCAGTTTTTTTGATCCCGACCTAAAATCAAATGCTTATATCTTGTATAACCATTCATGACAAAGGGACTGGATTCCAGTTGATTTAAGTCCATGGGAAGGGGTGACAGATCGGCCGGGTCCAAGCGTATCCACTTTAACGCGCTTTGATAAAAGGGCCGAATTCTAGGCATTTTTTCCATTAAATAGTTCTGCAGCTGTGTTTGTGGTCTTGGCTGAGGAATCGGCTCCGGTACAGGCTCAGGTTCCGGTGCCGGAATAGTTGTTGGTTCCGGCTCTGGCTTAGACACCGGTACCGGCACCACTTCCGGTTTTGGAGGAGTTTCTTCATTATTATTAGTACTCCCCCATTCCGGTAACTCATGCCAGTTCACCCCATTGTCAATTCGAGCAATCATCAGCTCCGTGGGTGTGGGCCGCAGGCGTTGTACAATAAATGTTTGAAAATCCTCCACGCCCGGTCCTTCATGATTGCCCAGGCTCTGACGATATAACAGTTCCCCCCGCCCCCGATTATCCGTACGAATCATTCCCAACGGGCTGCGTTTATAATAACCGTTTTTTACACAAATCATCTCCGCCCCATATGTACCAAAGGGAGCCGGAGGCATGTTCTCTAATTGAATCCGGATCTTTAACGTCTGATCCCGCACTTCTGCCCGCAAAATCCCCCGGGCCCGGCTCATGGGGCCCACCGGTACAAACTCTAAAACCTGCCGAATATACTCCATGTTTTATACACCCTTTCTCACAACCACTTGCGTTCTTAACATCTGCCAGACTTCCGGATCCCCCAGGCCCATACGCCACAGTGCCAGCCCCGCAATACCATATTCCTCTGCCACTCGGGCACGGTCTTCAATACTGCGCTCGTTATCATACCAGACTTCATGCTGCTCTCCATTTTCTGCGGTGTAGGTAAACATGGGGGTCTGGGTGGCTTCATCAAACATCTCTACCGCATGGTAGCGTTCCAGCAGTTCCTGCACCTGGGCATAGCTTAAATACCGGACTCTTTCTGTGCTCAGATTAAAATCAAAGCCAAACAGCCCCACCGCTGCCAGTATTTTTTCCGGTGGAATCCGTTCCACGGCATAGTCCAGCACCCGGCGCATCCATGGGGATGAAGATACCGGACCCGGTCCCGACCCTGGCCAGCCGTGCTCATTATAAAGCATAATAACTACCTGATCCGCCACTTGCCCGATGGCTTCATAATCAAAGGGCGCCGAAAAATCATTATCCTCGTCATCCCGCAGCTTAGAGGGTACACACACTGCCAGCCATTTTCCCTGCTGATGAAGGGCCTCTGCCAGTGTTTCTAAAAAGGCCACGTAGTTTTCTTTGTCACTTTCTTCCATGTCCTCGATATCCATATTGATACCATCCAAATTATACTCTTGTACCAGCTCCAGGATGGACTGGGTTAGGGCCCGGCGATTCTCTTCTGAGGACAGGGCAATCTGGGCCGTTTGGTAGGAGGTCTCCCTATCCCCGTACAACAAGTTGTGAACCACACCTAACATTAGTACATTATTCCGGTGGCCTGTCATTACCAGATCATCAATGTATGCCGGCGGCGCACTGGCACTGTTTTCCAGGATAACCGGTTCCGCCGCGTCCAGCCGCCAGAAAAATAAACCCGTGGATGTGAGTACATCCGTATTCTGCCGAAAGGTCTCTTCTGATGATGGGAAGTCCGCTCCCTCTGCCTGGGTGTAATATCCCAGAATCTCTACCACCGGGACACTGCCGTCATATGCCAGCAGCTGGGCATCCTCCCGCAGGATATAGCCCGTTTCCTGCAAATATTTCACCTCAAAAAAACGCTGGGTGGTATCGGTCACTTCCAACCGGGCACCTGCATCCAGAACCCCTAAGGTCTGTCCCTGGGTACTCTCCCAGCGATACACCGGTGTATCCTCATATAATACCAGGGCCTCCACATAGGCGGGGATCTTTAAGATTTGTCCCACGGACAATGCATCACTTTCCAGACGATTCAGCAGATATATGCCCTCCGGAACCGTCCCCAGATTTCTTCCAATTTGAAACAGCGAGTCTCCCGACTGCACCGTGTATTGCCTTTGTGCCATAATGCTTTTCCTTTTTACTTATGTTTTCTCTGCATTATATGCGCTGATATACTCCATTATATCCAAAACTTTTCTGGCTATCTTCACCAAATTTATGTTATTTCAAAAGTTTTTCTGGCATTTTTCAGAATCTGTGTTATAATTAATAATCAACACTATATAGGAGGTTGAACCCAATGATTGAACTTT
>JAFUJY010000065.1 GCA_017467985.1 Bacillota bacterium | reverse complement strand
TGACCACCGCTGGTGGCATAGAAGGGAGTATGATCGGTAAATACGGTTACATCTTCGCCGGTACCGATCTGCTCCACCACTTCCTCGGTGGTGGTGATGGCCAGAATCTTAGAATCATCGGTATACAGACGATCATAGCCTACGAATTCGGTCTTCATGGCCGGATCCAGCAGGTTATAAACCGTTGCCTTTGCGCCCATGTAGTTGGACTCTTCACGAGCAGAACGGGCACGTACACGCTGAGCTTCCATCTCAGCCTGGAACCCATCTTCATCAATGGTCATACCCGCTTCTTCCACGATCTCGCGAGTCAGATCCATGGGGAAACCATAGGTGTCGTACAGCTTAAAGGCCTTGGGACCGCTCAGCACACTGCTATCGGCAGCCTTTTCCTCAGCAATATACTGCTGCAGAATTTCCAGACCGGAATCCAAAGTTGCGTAGAACTTTTCTTCTTCGCTGTGCAGTACCTTGAAGATATAATCCTTCTTATCCTCCAGCTCAGGATAAGCTTCCTTGGAGTTTTCGATTACGGTAGCGCTGATCTCAGCCAGGAAGGGACGAGAAATGCCCAGCAGCTTACCATGACGGGCAGCACGACGCAGCAGACGGCGCAGTACATAACCACGGCCTTCGTTGGAAGGCAGAACACCGTCAGAGGTCATAAAGGTCATGGAACGGATATGGTCAGTGATTACACGAACGGATACGTCAGTGTTGTGCACCTTGCCATATTCCACGCCTGCGATCTGACAAACATGATCACGAATTGCCTTTACGGTATCCACGTCAAAAATAGAAGTAACGCCCTGCATCAGAGCAGCCAGACGCTCCAGACCCATACCGGTATCAATGTTCTTCTTCTCCAGAGTCTCGTAGGTACCATCGTCCTTACGATCGAACTGGGTAAATACATTGTTCCAGAACTCCATGTAACGGTCACAGTCACAACCTACGGTACAATCCGGCTTACCGCAACCAAATTCTACACCACGGTCATAGTACAGCTCGGAACAAGGACCACAAGGACCGGAACCATGCTCCCAGAAGTTGTCTTCCTTACCCATACGGAAGATGTGATCCATGGGAACACCAATCTTCTCATGCCAAATCTTCTCAGCCTCATCGTCATCCTGGTAAACGGTCACATAAATGCGATCCTCTTCCATTTCCAGCACCTTAGTGCAGAACTCCCAGGCCCATTCAATGGCTTCCGGCTTAAAGTAGTCACCGAAGGAGAAGTTACCCAGCATCTCGAAGAAGGTACCATGACGAGCGGTCTTACCTACATTCTCGATATCACCAGTACGGATACACTTCTGGCAAGTGGTTACGCGATTGCGAGGCGGCACTTCCTGACCGGTAAAATAAGGCTTCAGCGGTGCCATACCTGCATTGATCAAGAGCAAGCTCTTGTCATTTTTCGGGATCAGCGGGAAAGAATCCAGACGCAGATGATTCTTGGATTCAAAAAAGCGCAGATACTTTTCCCGAAGTTCATTTAAACCCATGTACTTCATTGTTCATTCCCCTTTTCCTCCGCAAAATACTTGCGGACATTTTGTATATCCAGCATTTGCTGCTCGCGCAGCTCTTCCATGCTATTAAATTTATGCTCCGGCCGCAGATAGTGATAAAATTCCACTCTCACTTCTTTGCCGTACATATCTTCATCGAATTCCAGCAGATGGGTCTCGCATCGTAAACTGATGTCCTCCCCCACTGTTGGGTTGTGTCCGATATTGGACACGCTTTCATAGGAACCATCCTGTGTAAAAGTCCGGGTGATATAAACCCCACAGGCGGGATACTGACGGCCATCCTCCAGCTTTAGATTCACCGTGGGAATCAACGCCCGGTGCCCCAGCCCTTTGCCATGGCTCACTGAACCCAGCATCATATAAGGCCGTCCCAGCAGGCGATTGGCTTCTTCCATATGGCCCTGCACCAGAACCTGACGGATTCTGGTACTGGACACCCGTTTGCCTTCATCGTCCACTTCCCGGACAATCTCGCAGCGTACCTGTGCCTTTTCACACAGCTCCTGCAAAAGCTTGGCATCGCCGCGGTTTCTGCGGCCGAAACGAAAATCGTCGCCCACCACAATTCCTGCGGCATGCCACCCTTTGATCAGCAGTTCTTCCACAAAGGTTTCCGGCTCCATATTCATCAGGTTCGGCTCAAACTCCATGATGGCCATGCGATCCACCAAACCGGTCTCCCGCAGAATCCATCGTTTTTCATCCATGCCGTAAATGGTAGGCACCGGTGACAGACCCGGCAATACATGGCTGGGATGGGGTTCGAAGCTCATCACCACCGCGATGGCTGCGCATTCATCCGCCAATTGCCTTGTCTTTTCCATCAATGCCCGATGGCCCTGATGTAAACCATCAAAATAGCCCAGAGTGATCACAGTCGGCTGCATTCCGTAGGGACATGCATCATTCCATCTAACAAACTCCATGCCATCACTCCTTAAAACATTTTGTAGGACTTACACTCAACTTCGCCTGATTCACTGCAAATCACTTTGTACAGTGCTGCAAACCTTCCTGTTAAGTCGTAAATCTTCACCACCGCATCCACCGGCAAATCCGATGCAAACTGCAGCGTATTGCCGTTGGCCAGTCGCTTGCCCTGCTCCTCATCCGTCACATGCAGTGCAGGATAATGGGCAAACATCCGATCCACCGACAGAATCCGATCCTGAAGGGTTTCAGCATCCTTCATTGCCCGAATCTCGCCCAATGTCAGGCTGTCTTCCAGGGTAAAGGGGCCGCTGCTGAGACGAATCAGTTCCGACATACTGGCAAGCCAGCCTGTCTTACGTCCCAAATCCTCACACAGCGTACGAATATAAGTGCCCTTAGAGCATCTTACTCGAATTCTGGCACCCTTTTCATTCAGATCCAGCACCTGAATCTCGTGAATGGTAATCTTCCGGGCCTGACGCTCCACTTCAATGCCTTCCCGAGCCAGATCGTACAACCGGACACCGCCCACTTTCAAAGCAGAATACATGGGGGGAACCTGCCAGATCTCGCCGGTCAGTTCCGCCACCGCCTGATACAAGACTGCTTCTGAAAAGGTGTACTGGGCCTGCTTGGTCACCTTACCGGACATATCCTGGGTATCCGTCTCCAATCCAAAGATTAGCTGGGCCTCGTAGACTTTCTCTGCTGCGGTGAGCAGATCCGCCACCTTTGTGGCCTTTCCCAGACACACCGGAAGAACTCCCGTTGCATCCGGGTCCAGTGTCCCCGTATGACCGATCTTTTTCATCTTCAGGATGCCCCGCAGGATGGCGATGACATCATTGGATGTGTATCCTTTTTCTTTGTTTACACTGATGATGCCGTCCACTTAATGTTCCTCCGGCAGCTGCTTTTTTAATTCTGCTAAAATCATTTGCTGTGCCAGCAGCATGGGCTCAGCAATGGTACAGCCTGCAGCACGTACATGACCACCGCCGCCAAAGGCTCGAGCCACTTGTGCCACATCCACAAAGTGCTTGGACCGCAGGTTTACACGAATCAGGTCCGGCTGCAGTTCTCTCAGGAACACCGCTGCCTCTGCTTCTTCCACCTCCGCCAACTGCGCCACTGCACCTTCGCAATCATCACTGCTTGCCCCCACACTCAGGAAGTCCTTGCCTTCCATGGCGGACAAAATGATCTTGCCATTGTACATCTTCGCCTTGCGCAGTATCACACTCATTACTTTTTCTTCGATAAACTTCTTTGTATGGAACAAACCGTTCATGATCTGGGTAATATCCAGTCCCGTTGCCGCCAGTTCTCCTGCCATATGAAACACCTGGGGTGTCATGGAGGAGTGACGAAAACCGCCGGTATCAAAGGCAATTCCGGTAAAGAGGGCTACCGCCACTTCTTTACTAATAGGATACTCCATTACCTTAAATAATTCATAAAGCACCTCACTGGTGGAGGTTGCCTCTGAACGAATCCAGTTAAAATTGGCGTATTCGTTCTTGATCACATGGTGATCGATACAAAGAGTTTCTTCTGCCAGATCTGCACAAACTGCAGCTTCACCGGTACGCGCCGGCTCTGCACAGTCTAGCATAATCCAGGCAAAACGGCCGCGAGTTGCTTTACACAAGCCATTTTCATCCAAAACCGGCAGGGTCTGCTGTACCCAGCCATAACGAGAAATATCTCCCTCGTAATAGATCATGGGGTGCTTACCCTGACGCTCCAGTTCCAGTCCCAGCGCTACGCAGGAACCAATACTGTCGCCATCCGGTCGGATATGACCACTGAGAATGATTCTATCATGCCGATCAATGAATGATTGCAGCTGGGCTGCAAACTCCTGAACCGTCATTCTTCATTCGCCTCCTCATTTCCTTCCGGCACATTATAATCCTTCAGTACCTGGGAAATATGGATGCTGTACTCGATGGAATCATCCATTACAAACTTTAATTCCGGCGTATTACGCAGATTCAAACGGTAAGCCAGCTCCCGACGGATAAATCCGGCTGCGGACTTCAATGCCTTTTCGATATCTTCCTTGGGCTGCTTACTGTTCAGAACACTGATGTACACTTTGCAGTACTTCAAGTCCTTGGTGGTGTCAGCCTTCAGTACAGACAACAGGCAATTATCCAGTCTGGGATCCTTAACCTCTTCCCGCAGAATCTCGCTCAGCTCACGACGAACTTCTTCGTTGATACGATCCATCCGTCCATTTGACTTTCCTGCCATATTCAATACCTTTCAAAAATTGATTTCTTTACCCGGCGGTATCGGCTCACACCGACACCGCCGTTTTTGACTTAGTCGCGCTTGATCTCTTCCATAATGAAGGCTTCAATTACGTCGCCTTCCTTTACATCGCTATAGGACTTCAGCATAATACCACACTCATAGTTTGCGGCAACTTCCTTCACATCATCCTTGAAACGACGCAGAGAATCAATTTCACCTTCATAAATTACGATACCGTCACGTACCAGACGCACCTTACTGCTGCGGCTGATCTTACCATCGGTTACATAAGAACCGGCGATGGTACCGATACCGGAAGCCTTAAATACCTGACGAACTTCTGCATGACCGGTCACCTTCTCCTGGAACTCAGGATCCAGCATACCCTTCATAGCAGCCTGGATGTCTTCGATGGCATCGTAAATTACGCGGTACAGACGCATATCCACCTTTTCTTCCTCAGCAACAACCTTGGCACCGGCGTCGGGACGAACATTGAAACCGATGATAATGGAGTTAGAAGCGGAAGCCAACATGACGTCAGACTCATTAATAGCACCAACACCACCGTGTACGATACGCAGCACCACTTCGTCGTTGGACAGCTTCTCCAAACTCTGACGAACCGCTTCCACAGAACCCTGAACGTCGGCCTTTACCAGGATATTCAGTTCCTTGATAGAACCAGCCTGAATATTCTCGAACAGGCTCTCCAAAGATACCTTCTTGGTTCCCTCGATCAGCTTCTCACGATCACGGGCACTTACCTTCTCAGCCAGCTGTCTTGCTTCACGCTCACTGGGAGTAACGAAGAACTGCTCACCGGCAGTGGGAACTTCAGACAGACCCAGAATCTCAACCGCAGTGGAGGGACCGGCAGTCTTTACCTTCTTACCCTTGTCATCGTTCATGGCCTTAATCTTACCAAAGGACTTACCAACAACCACAGAGTCACCAATACGCAGGGTACCCTTCTGAACCAGAGCAGTAGCAACTACACCACGGCCCTTATCCAGCTGAGCCTCGATGACATGACCTGCTGCAGGACGATCGGGATTGGCCTTATATTCTTCCATATCTGCCACCAGCAGAACCATTTCCAGCAGAGTATCCAGACCAAAACCGGTCTTAGCGGATACGGGAACGCAGATGGTAGAACCACCCCATTCGTCAGGAATCAGGCCATGCTCGGTCAGCTGCTGCTTCACATGATCCGGATTTGCTGTGGGCTTATCCATCTTATTGATGGCTACGATTATATCAATTCCCGCAGCCTTTGCGTGATTGATAGCTTCTACTGTCTGAGGCATGATTCCGTCGTCAGCCGCAACAACAAGTATTGCGATATCTGTGGACTGTGCGCCTCTTGCACGCATTGCGGTAAACGCCTCGTGTCCTGGGGTATCAAGGAAGGTAATATCGTG
>JAFUJY010000064.1 GCA_017467985.1 Bacillota bacterium | reverse complement strand
TCCTAAGGAGGAAAAAATCATGAAAAAGTTTCTTGCAATGCTGCTGTGCGCAATGATGGTTCTGTCCACATTCGCTGGTTGTGCAGGCGACGCTGGTGAGTCCAAGACTGAGACCTCTAAGACTGAGACCTCTAAGACTGAGACTTCCAAGACTGATGGCGCTGACAAGGGCGAAGCCAAGAGCATCGTTATCAGCGTATTCGACCGTGGTACCACTACCGACGAGTTCGGTACTGTTACCGACAACGCTTATGTTGACTGGGTTAACGAGCAGTTCGGTACCCCCAACAACATCAACGTTGGTTATTACTCCATTCCTCGTTCCGAAGAAACCACCAAGCTGAACGCTCTGATGGCTGCTAAGGAAAATGTTGACTGCGTAATCACTTATTCATCTTCTATTATGTATGATTACGCTGACAAGGGTGGTCTGGCTCCTCTGAAGCAGCACATCGAAGATTACGGTGCTAACCTGAAGGAGTGGCTGGCTCAGTCTCTGCCTTATGGTAACTACAAGGGCGACACTTACGCAATCTTTGCTCGTCGTACTGCTATTGACATCACCGGTCACTACATCCGTAAGGACTGGCTGGATGAACTGGGCATTACCCTGCGCACCAATGCTGATGGTTTCTACACCATGAATGTTGATGAATTGTGGGCTGCTCTGGAGAAGTTTGCTGCTAACGATCTGGACAACACCGGTTCTCAGATCTTCGCAATGGGTATGTGTGGTGCTGGTTCTCAGTATCGTACCATCCGTGGTTTCTTGGATGCATATTGGAATCTGTCCGAGATGACCGATGAAGATATCGCTTGTCTGCCTGAAATCGCAGTTCCTGGCGTTAAGGAAGGTTATCGTTGGCTGAACAAGGCTTACCTGGCCGGATTTATGGATCCTGACTATGGTACCCAGGCTGATGCTACCATCATGAACCAGTACATCGCAACCGGTCGTGTAGGTTACTGGACACATGACTCTTGGCATGAAGTAGGTGCTAATGGTACTCTGGATACCCTGAAGGCTAACATTCCGGATGCAGAAGTTGTTGCTTTCATTCTGGAGAATGTATATGGTGAAATGACGCAGGAATGTTACGGTCCTACCGCTATCCTGAACATGGTTCCCTCTTGGTCTAAGGCTCCTGAAGCTGTTGTTCAGTACCTTGACTGGATGTGCATCCCTGAGAATGCTCAGGTTCTGATGTATGGTTTCAACTACGAGATGGTTGACGGCGTTCCCACCAACACTCTGGAGAACAAGCTGTATGGTAACGTATCTGACTACTGTCTGGTATACAATGGTAACCCCGACTTCGATACCAACGTAGCTGCTACTTGTGCTGCTCTGTCTGATTTCTGTAAGCCGATTCGTCAGACCACTCTGCAGACTGGTATCATCGGTGCTCGTTCTCCTTATGCTTTCGGTAACATTGAGTCCGAGACCAAGCACAGCACTAACCTGGCTGCTACCATGGCTGAGATGCGTGTTGCCTGTGTAATGGCTGCTGAAGGTACCTTTGATCAGGTATGGGATACCTGGTACAACGAGTACATGAGCTTGGGCGGTGAGGAAGTTATCGCTGAGAAGCGTGCTTTCTATCAGGCTAACAACTAATTAACAACTAATTAACAACCGGGATTATTAACTATTGATAATGCCACCGGCCCCATGAAAAATGCAATCCATTTTTTCATGGGGCCGTTTTTGTTTTATATTATTGGATGGTTTCAACTATTAATGAACAGATTTACTGTAGAAAATTTACAAAAATGTAACAATGGTGTTGACAAAGAAAAAGAAAAACTGTATAATACATCTAAAAGATGCATATATCACAAAGCTTTCTTATGATTAGTAAGGGAAAGGATCAGTAACAATGGTCTAACGACTGTTAGCGCTATTGGTTTCATACAGCGTTAACAATTTTTTGTGCTTATTTTCGGGCGTGTTTTCTTTTGGTGTTGCGGTCAGTCTGTATGAGTCTGACCTTGCACATAAAAAAATTCCTAAGGAGGAAAAAATCATGAAAAAGTTTCTTGCAATGCTGCTGTGCGCAATGATGGTTCTGTCCACATTCGCTGGTTGTGCAGGCGACGCTGGTGAGTCCAAGACTGAGACCTCTAAGACCGAGACCTCTAAGACTGAGACTTCCAAGACCGAATCCAAGACTGATGGCGCTGACAAGGCTGAGCCTAAGACCATCGTTATCAGCGTATTCGACCGTGGTACCACTACCGACGAGTTCGGTACTGTTACCGACAACGCTTATGTTGACTGGGTTAACGAGCAGTTCGGTACCCCCAACAACATCAACGTTACTTATTACTCCATCCCTCGTTCCGAAGAAGTTGCAAAGCTGAACGCTCTGCTGGCTGCTAAGGAAAAGGTTGACAACGTAATCACCTATACTTCTGCTCTGATGTATGATTACGCTGACAAGGGTGGTCTGGCTCCTCTGAAGCAGCACATCGAAGATTACGGTGCTAATCTGAAGGAATGGCTGGCTACTTCTCTGCCTTATGGTAACTACAAGGGCGACACCTACGCTATCTTTGCTCGTCGTACTGCTATCGACGTAACCGGTCACTACATCCGTAAGGACTGGCTGGATGAGCTGGGTATCACCATGCGCACTACTGCTGATGGTTACTATACCATGAGCGTTGATGAGCTGTGGGATGCTCTGGGCAAGTTTGCTGCTAACGATCTGGACAATACTGGTGCCGAGATCTTCGCAATGGGTATGTGTGGTGTAGGTTCTCAGGACCGTACCATCGCTGGTGTATATCAGTCCTTCGTTAACAATGCTGAGTGTACTGCTGAAGATATCGCTTGCGTACCTACCATGTTCCTGCCCGGCGCTAAGGAAGGTTTCCGTTGGCTGAACAACGCTTACCTGGCTGGTTATATGGATCCTGACTATGGTACTCAGGTTGATGCTACCATCATGAACCAGTACATCGCTACCGGTCGTACCGGTTACTGGACACATGACTCTTGGCATGAAGTATCTCTGAATGGTACTCTGGATACTCTGAAGACCAACATTCCGGATGCAGAAGTTGTTGCTTTCATTCTGGAGAACGTTCATGGCGAAATGTTCCAGCAGATCTACGCTCCTACTGCTATTCTGAACATGGTTCCTGCTTGGTCTGAGTGCCCGGAAGGCGTTGTTCAGTACCTTGACTGGATGTGCATCCCTGAGAATGCTCAGGTTCTGATGTATGGTTTCAACTACGAGATGGTTGACGGCGTTCCCACCAACACTCTGGAGAACAAGCTGTACGCTAACGTATCTGACTACGCTCTGGTTTACAACGGCAACCCCGATTTCGATACCAACGTAGCTGCTACCGTAGCTGCTCTGTCTGAGTTCTGTGCTCCTATTCGTGAGACCACTCTGAAGACTGCTATCATCGATGGTGTATCTCCTTATCAGTTTGGTAACATCGAGTCCGCTACCAAGCATTCTACCAACCTGTCCGCTACCATGGCTGAGCTGCGTATCAACACCATCATGGCTGCTGAAGGTACCTTTGATCAGGTATGGGATACTTGGTACAACGAGTACATGACCCTGGGTGGTGAGGAAGTTATCGCTGATCAGCGTGCTTTCTACCAGGCTAACAACTAATTCTAATTGAACTAGACTTAAAAACCACGGTTTCGACCGTGGTTTTTTTGTTGAAAAGCATTGATACTTAGTGGGAATCGTGGTAAAATAAAGAGAGAGTTATGCATTAGTTGTTAGGAGGAAGAGTCATGATGTATCCATATATGTCTTTACCGGATGAAACTGAAATTGTTCATTCTCAGCTTATAGATGATGGGACGTCAAAAAAAGTAATCGTTCATTTTGAACGTCCTACAGAAGAAGGCTTTGATTCTGCACGTTGTGAGTTGCCTAGTTATCATTGGATATATAATGAAGGCTATTCTGATGAAGAGATTCAACTGTTTGAACAATTGCTGCACAGTAATGCTCACTTGTTATTTAAATATGCAGCGAATGGGGGAATTCGTATTGCCTAGTTTGTTTATGGTAAGTGGTTACCGCGTGTTTTTCTGGTCAAACGAAAATGGAGAGCCGATACATGTACATGTATCGAAAGGAAAGCCGAGCCCTAATGCAACGAAAATTTGGCTGACTAGTAGAGGTGGTTGTATTTTGGCTCATAACGGTAGTCAAATATCTGCAAAGGAGTTAAATGAACTAATGGAGTTCATTTCAGCGCAGTTCTTTTTAATTTGTCAGGAATGGAAGAAGTTCTTCCTGATGGATGAAATAAATTTTTATTGCTAATCATGAAGGAGGAAATGATTTTGAAGTTTAGTGAAATGCCTTACAAGCGCGTCACTTGGGAAGAAATGGGAGCAGAGATCAAAAAGTACTGCGGGCAGTTTGCCCAGGCCGAGACCGCTGAGGCCCAGTATCAAGTATATAAGGAATATTCCGATTACGTGGATGTGTGCGCCACCCAGATCATTCTGGCGTCCATCCGTCACGGAAGTTATATGGATGATGCTTTTTATGAAGCAGAGAACGATTATTATGATGAGATCATGCCTTTGGTGAGCAATGCCCAGATGGAGCTGTCCAAGCTCCTGGCTGCTTCTCCCCATCGAGCATATTTTGAGGAAAAGTTGGGTCGTATGGCCCTGGCCAACATTGAAATGTCTTTGAAGGCCTATGATGAGAAGATTATTGGCTTGGCTCAGGAGGAGAACGCCCTGTCCAGCCGTTACAGTAAGCTGATTGCCGGCATTAAGGTGGACTGGGATGGTGAAGAATTGAACCTGTCCCTGTTGCGCAAGTATATGATGGATCAGGACCGCGAAGTGCGCCGTAAAGCCTGCGTCAAGATGGATGAGGCGCTGGGCAAGGTTGGTGCCCAGCTGGATGAGATCTATGACCTGATGGTGAAGAACCGTACCGAGCAGGCCAAGAAGCTGGGGTATGAGAATTATGTTCCGCTGGGATATTTGAGAATGCAGCGCAGCTGTTATGATCAGAAGAAGGTGGAAGCTTTCCGTAAGCAGGTGAAGCAGTTCCTGGTGCCTTTGGCGGAGAAGATGCATGAGGAGCGCCGCAAGACCCTGGGTCTTGATAAGCTGCATTTCTGCGATGAACTGGTGCATTTGCCCCAGGGCGATCCCGCACCCATCGGCACGATGGAAGAGATTATGCAGAATGGTCTGAAGATGTATTCTGAACTGTCCCCTGAGACCGCCGAGTTCTTTAACTTTATGATGGAGAATGAGCTGTTCGATGTGGAGGGCCGTAAGAATAAGCAGGCCGGCGGATATATGACGTTTCTGCCGGTATACAAGGCGCCCTTCATTTATGCTAACTTTAATGGCACCAGCGGCGACACCGATGTTTTGACCCATGAGTGCGGCCATGCGTTCCAGGGCTATGTGTGCCGGGATGCGGAAGTGGGTGCGCTGCGTGAGATCACCATGGAGACTGCCGAGATCCACTCCATGTCTATGGAGTTCTTCACTGAAAAGTGGATGGAGCTGTTCTATGGCGATCGGGCGGAGGAATACCGTAAGGTACATTTGGAAGAAGCCATTTATTTCATTCCTTATGGCTGCATGGTGGATGAGTTCCAGCACATTGTTTATGCCAACCCGGATATGTCTCCTGCGGAGCGCCGTGCGGTGTGGACCATGTTGGAGCGTGAGTATAAGCCTCATCTGGATTATGCCGGATGCCCCTTCTTTGAGGCGGGTGGTTACTGGCAGAGACAGGGACATATTTTTGGATCCCCCTTCTATTACATCGATTATTGTCTGGCACAGACCTGTGCACTGGGCTTTAAGGTGAAGATGGATGAGGATTTTGAAAGCGCATGGAAGCAGTATCTTGACCTGTGCCGTGCGGGTGGTAAGGACTTTGAAGAGGCGCTGGAGTGTGCCGGTCTTCCCAGTCCCTTTGCCCAGGGCACCATGGAAAAGATTGTCGGAGGCCTTACATTATAATTTAGAGAGAGGTACAGAGCATGGAATATCAGAAAAAAACGGGGAGATTTCCCAGTCGTATGGCCGGTGAAATTGTGACATATTATGTATATATTCCGGCTGTTGAAAAACCACGGGGAATTTTACAGATTGCCCATGGCATGTGTGAATATGTGGAGCGGTACGAGCCCTTTATCGAATTTATGATGGAGCAGGGCTGGATCGTCTGTGGCAATGACCATTTGGGTCATGGCCGCACTGCAACGGATGAAAGTAAATATGGGTACATGGGCGGCGCTGATGGCTGGAAGGTTATGATTAAAGATATGCACACGCTGGCCCGCCGCATGCAGCAGCTGCGTCCCGGTTTGCCCTATTTCCTGTTGGCACACAGCATGGGATCATTTTTGGGTCGCGCCTATTTGACACAGTACGGTGATGAGCTGGATGGCGCCATTATCATGGGTACCAGCGATGGTATCGGTACGGTGGCAAGCCTGGCAGCACTGGGGATTATCGAAGGTATGAGCCTGGTAAAAGGTGATCATTACCGCAGTGAATTTTTGCAGAAGATGGTCTTCGGCTCCTATAACCAGCGGATTACCGATCCGGCTACACCCAGTGACTGGATCAGTTCCGATCCTGCAGTGGTGGCCAAGTATGTGGCGGATCCGCTATGTACGTTTACATTTACCCTGTCCGGCTTTCGTAGCCTGATGTTGGTATTAAAAACCGTTTCGTCTGCCAAGTGGGCGGGCACGGTAAGAAAAGATCTGCCCATCCTGGTGGTGAGCGGAGCAGAGGATCCGGTGGGGAATTATGGCGCCGGACCGGAAAATGTAACGAAGCGCTTGTTAAAAGCTGGGGTGGAGGATGTGACATTACTGTTGTATCCGGAATATCGCCATGAGCCCCTGAATGAGGTAGGTCATGAGCAGGTATATGAAGACCTAATTACATGGCTGGAAGAGCGCAGGAAGGTAGAAGAATCATGCTGAATGATCCGGTGAGTATATTTCAAATTGAGGGTGAAGTGGTCAGCGTCCATGAATATGGTGAGGGCCACATCAATACCACCCATAAAGTGGTGATGGCAGATGGCAGTGAATATCTGCTCCAGTCCATCAATACCAATATTTTTAAGAATCCCGATGAGCTGATGGAGAACATCCAGAATGTAACGGAATATCTGCGAAAGGTGATCGCTCTGCGGGGCGGCGACCCGTCCAGAGAGACCTTAGAAGTGATTCCCACTCGGGAAAATCACCTGTATTATCGGGATGAGGAAGGCACATGCTGGCGCATGTATCATTTCATCCGCAATACGGTGACCTATCAGAGTTTTGAGGATCCCGCCATCTTTGAGAAATGCGGTAAGGCCTTTGGCCAGTTTTTGGCGGACTTGGATGAATATCCGGCGGATAGTCTTCACGAGGCCATTCCGGATTTTCACCATACGGTAAAGCGTTATCGCACATTGCAGGCGGCTATTGCGGATGATGTATGCGGCCGTGCAGCAGATGTGCAGGAGGAGATTGCCTTCGCAGCCGCCAGAGAAGATCGTTACGGCATGATTTTGGATGCGCTGGAGAGTGGTGAGATGCCCCTGCGTGTTACCCACAACGATACCAAGGTCAATAATGTGCTGATGGATGCAGTTACCGGGGATGGTATTTGTGTTATCGACCTGGATACGGTGATGCCCGGCTCCTGTTTGTATGACTTTGGTGATGCCATTCGTTTTGGCGCAGCCACTGCCGCTGAAGACTGTACGGAGCTGGATACCATGAAGATGGATGTGGCCCTGTTTGAAGCCTTTGCCCGGGGCTTTATTACCGGAACACAAGGCAAGCTGACCCCGATGGAAATCAAGATGCTGCCCGTGGGTGCCTGGATGATGACTATGGAGAACGGTATTCGTTTTCTGACCGACCATCTGTCCGGCGATGTGTATTTTAAGATTCATCATTCCGGCCATAATCTGGAGCGTTGTCGTGCTCAGTTCGCATTAGCGGCGGATATGGAAAGCAAAATGGAGAAACTTGTGGAGTTGGTTCAAAAAATCTAAAAAAATAATTGATTTCTTTAAGAAATGTGATTATAATACTATTATCATTTTTATACTAAGGGTATGAAATGATGTCATGCAAAATAAGAGGAGGAATTACAATGGATTCTAATAAGAGACCCGAAACTATGGAGCGTATTACAACTCCCGAACTGGCTGAAAAGTTCATCGCAGAGCAGGTTGAAGCTGTACGAGCTCAGGTTGGGGATAAGAAGGTGCTGCTGGCTCTGTCCGGTGGTGTAGATAGCTCTGTAGTGGCTGCACTGCTGATCAAGGCAATTGGCAAGCAGCTGGTATGTGTGCATGTAAACCATGGTCTCATGCGTAAGGGCGAAAGCGAAGATGTTATCAAGGTGTTTGGTGAGCAGATGGATGCAAATCTGATCTATATCGATGCAACCGATCGTTATCTGGACCTGCTGGCAGGTGTGGCTGAGCCCGAGAAGAAGCGCAAGATTATCGGCGAAGAGTTCATCAAGATTTTTGATGAAGAGGCTGCCAAGCTGGACGGTATTTCTTTCCTCGCACAGGGAACCATTTATCCGGACATCATCGAGTCCAAGGGCGTTAAGGCACACCACAACGTGGGCGGCTTGCCGGAGGATATGGAGATGGAACTGGTTGAGCCTGTAAAGCTGCTGTACAAGGACGAAGTTCGTGTAGTTGGCGAGGCTCTGGGTCTGCCCCATGCCATGGTTTATCGTCAGCCGTTCCCCGGCCCCGGTTTGGGCGTACGCTGTCTGGGTGCCATCACCCGCGATCGTCTGCACGCTCTGCGTGAAGCTGACGCCATCCTGCGTGAAGAGTTCGACAAGAACGGCCTGAATCATGTATGGC
>JAFUJY010000006.1 GCA_017467985.1 Bacillota bacterium | reverse complement strand
TCTTCTATATATGCTTCGTAGACCCATCCCGTATCCTGAGATTTCAACACTACCGGATCTGTCTGAGCCTCATGTTTTTGAGAATATAAACTCTTTTTCTGATTATCATAGACCGACATCTCCATACTTTGATTTTGTTCCAGCACCCGCCAAAATTTAGCCGAGGACATCTTGATACAAATCGTCGCCTTCGGAGCCCCTTCGAATAGCGGGACACTCACCAACATCATCGTCGTGGGACGAGCCCATTCTGATTCCCACGTAGCATATTCTCGCAAATGAGGGGTCCGCAGAATATTACGCCACTCTTGCCCGCTCATCAAAAGTTCCGAGCATTCATTCTCAAAGAAAATCGAAAGACTGGCCTTGGTTGTATCAGAAATAATATAATCTCCATCATACATATATATGTATATCTGCTCAATCATAGCATTCTGACTTACCATAGAAGCCAATTCTTTTTTCAGTTCATACAGCTTATATTCCTTTTCGCTGCCCTCTATCTCCCGCGCCAATAATTCTCCCAGTATGGTATTAGCCACCAACTCGGTGGCTACTGCATCTATCGACTGCACTTGATGATCCATTGCCACCGCAGTCACATCCAGCGCCCGTTCATTCAGATCGTAGGTCTGTCTGCGAATAATTCCTAAAGTAATAAAAGACATCAGAAGATAAGCAATCAGCGGCAAGCAAAAAATAACCATATAGGAAAGTAGCCAGCCTCTGCGTATATCTGAACTGCTCCTTAGGAATTGTTTCTTCTCCCCTGTCACTTTCATTCTGATGCCTCCTAATTATATGTCAGAATCAAAACTCCAACTTATCTCCACTTCCAAAGACAGCCTCTTCATAATGCCATCTCTGCTGGGGATCCTTTTCGTTCACAATCGTTACATTCTTGAACTTAATATTCTCTGCGTCTTCACAGAAGAAGCCATTCTGAGCGGTCAGTTCCACATTCTCCAGAGTGATGTCGTGGATGGGCAGCCATTCCAAACCGTCCACACGCAGGGCACGACCGGCACCACGGCAAATGGTATTACGAATGGTTACATCCTTGAACTCCGGAATATCCTCGGTCTCGGGCTTATTCTTATCCAGAGGATCATGATAAGCCATGGTAAAGATAATGGCTTCATTCTCGATGTTGGTCATGTTGATGCCGTCCAGTACGATATCTTCTACTACGCCGCCGCGCCCCAGGGTACTCTTGAAACGAATACCCACATCGGTGCCGATAAACAGACAGTTGCTGGCATGAATGTGACGAACACCCCGGGACATTTCGCTGCCCACAACAAAGCCACCATGACCGTGGTACACTACACAGTCCTTGATGGTAACGTACTCGGTGGGAATGGGGATTCTGCGGCCAGCCGCATTTTTTCCGGCCTTGATACAGATGGCGTCGTCGCCTACGTCAAAGCTGGTGCCTTCAATCCAAACATATCTACAGGACTCCAGATCCAGACCGTCGCCGTTCTGGGCATACCAGGGGTTGCGGATGATGGCATTCTTCAATGTCACATGCTCACAGAATAAGGGATGCAGGTTCCAGGCAGGAGAGTTCTGCAAAGTGATATTCTCGATCAGCACACGCTTACAGCGTACCAGGTTCACCATTACGGGACGATGGTAGTCAAAAATCTGCTGAGCCTGTTCCTTCCAGTCCTCGGCCTCGGGACTTACATTGGGAATCTTGTGGCCACGCAGGCTTGCTTCGGAGGGGAACCAATGGGGACCGTCGTTGCCGGGAGCCACCACGCCGCCGCTCTTAGTCAGTTTGTCCCACTGCTTCGCAGTCAGTTTCATGGACTTGACCATACGCCACAGCTGACCATTACCGTCAATTACGCCCTCGCCGGTGATGGCGATGTCCGTCTGGTCAAATGCATGGATGGGGGATGTGGCACGAATGCGGCTCTCACCCTCATAATTACTGCGGATCAACGGATATTCTTCGTCCTTCTTATGGAACAGCAGCAGACCGCCCTTTTCCACATGCAGTTCCACATGGCTCAGCAGTTCAATGGCGCCAGTCAGCCAAATACCTTTGCTGATGACTACGCGGCCGCCGCCGGCCTCGCTGGCTGCCTTGATGGCTGCCTGAATGGCCTGGGTATTGGAAACTTCGCCGCCGGGCACTGCTCCAAAATCGACGATATTATAATCTTTGCCTTCGATAATCGGTAATTCTACCTTGGGAAATTCATTAACATTCATGGTTGTGACTCCTTTTTTCTTTTAGTATAACATACTTTGGCGCCGTTGGCTACAAAAAAATCCTCGGAATTCCATTATCCGAGGATTCTTTTAAATCCGTATAAGTTTTTGCAAATAAATCAACCCAAAAGGCAAAAACATTGCAAAAACTTATAGAGTTCCATTGCTGTCTACAAACCCTTACTTAAAGAACCTCGGCAGCCACTGCTTGTTGGCGTTGATCAGCTCGTCGGCCAGCTTGCCCAGCTCGCTGAAGTCGGCACAGCCACTGGACGGGTCCAGGCTCAGCGCTTCCACTACCAGGCGGCGGTCACCCTGCAGGGCGGCCTGAACGGTCAACTCATGAATGTCAGCATGCAGACGGCACAGGGTTCCTACAGAACCGGGCAGATCGCCGGACATGTGAGGAGTGATGCCATCCTTCGTTACAGTGGCCAGAGTCTCCACAATGGCGCCCATGGGCATATTGCTGATCTGGCCCTGGTTGGGCATATTTACAATGGTCACATTAGAAGTGCCATTGATGATGGCTCTCATGTTCTCGGTCATTTCCTCACCCTCGGTCACCCAAGATACTTCCTTTTTACCGGCAGCGATGTCCCGAATATCCTGCAGCTGCTGAGCCTTCATGTGACGGCGATAGTCCACGGTGGTTTTAGAAACGCCATACTTCATGCCATAACCATTCATGGGGTTACACAGGCTGGGATAGAACTCGATCTGGTGACGGTCACCGGCCAGGGGCAGATAACCGAACTGACGGCACATAGCCAGCTTTGCAGCACACTTATTATGGAAGGGATTGGTATCCCCGTCATCCTCACCGATCTGCCAATGGTTCTCAGCATACTCCCGGATCACAGGAATCATGTCCTTGCCATTCAGGTTGGCCTTGGTCAGCCAGATAAAATGATTCAGACCGGCAACGGTGTAGTCAAAGCCCTGGGCGGGCAGCCACTTATACAGATATTCCACAACGCCCATACCTTCCGGCTTTTCCAGACCCAGAATGGGGCCCATCAAGCTGGGGAATGCGTGGAACTCGTGACACATACCGATAATCTTTACCGTCTTTGCAGCCTTGTACATGGCATTAATAACCACGCTCATGGGGTTGGTTACATTCAGCAGCCATGCACCGGGGCAGTACTTCTCCATATTCTCTACCAGTTCATATACAGCAGAAACCGTACGCAGGGCTGCAGAAATACCACAGGGACCAACGGTCATGGATACGGGCTGACGGATACCGTACTTGATCGGAATCTCCAGGTCATTGTAAAATGCATCCATAGCACCGGGGCTAAATGTGGTCATGACAAAATTAGCACCCTTCAGAGCCTCGCACTGATCCTCGATAATAGAGATCTTGTAGCTCTTATTTTTAATCTTGTTAAAAGTCTCCAGCATGCTGGCAACCGCTTCCACATGCTCCTTGTTGGGGTCCACCAGACGGATCTCGCCGCCTTCCACTTCGTCCAACAGATATACATCCCGCATCAGGCCGGACATCCAGTTTACACTGCCGCCGCCGATGACTGTCAAAATCATAGTACTCATCTTCATTACCTCCTTGAGGGTTTATTGTGATTTCATTATAGCCTAAGGTCTGTCCCCTGTCTTAAAACATATTGTTTATTTTTTCAAAAACTAACCTATCTTGCGAAAAATGTGCTATAATGTCCCTATGAAAGGAGTGATGATTATGCCCCAGCAGCTGACCCCAACCCCGGAGATGAACATCTCCTACAACAGCGATGCCTTTATGCCCAATGAACCCATCGAACACTACCACCCGGCCTACGAATTGGTTTTCTTTCAAACCGCCCATATCAACATCTTTGTAAAAAATAAGACGCTGCCCATTCGGGACGGCGACTGTCTGTTCATTAACGAATTTGAACTGCACAAAGTGCTATACACCCCCAACACCCAGTACACACGATATGTTATAAATTTTAAAAAAGAGTATCTCCAGGAATTACTCCATTTGCTGCAGGCTGACGACCTGCTTTCTTTGGTGGAGTCCTCCGGCTATGCCCATCTTCACTGCAAGCTCAAGCAGCGTGCGGATATGGAACAATATTTCCGTCAGCTTTACGACAAACACCAGCATCTGCAGACTGCCATGGACGCCGCCTCTGTGAAAAACACACTCATTGCGTTGTTAATCCACTTTTACGAGCTGTACCGGCAGGCCGCCCCCACCCTGCCCCTGAACAAAACCGATCGCCAGGTACAGGCCATTATCGAGTACATCGATACCAATTATAATGAAGCAATTACCCTGGACCTGCTCCAGGAAAAGACCTTTATCAGTAAATATCACATCGCCCATCTGTTTCGTCACCTCACCGGCTTTTCTGTCATAGAATACACCCAGTATCGACGGATCATCGAGGCCCAAAAGCTCCTGCGGGACACTTCTCAGACCGTGACCGAAATCTGCTACGCCTGCGGCTTTAACAGCATCCAGCATTTTTGCCGGGTGTTCAAGAAGTTCTCCCACACCACACCGGCCAAATACCGTCGCTTAACCTAAGTTCTTATATGCGCTGGGGCTCATGCCCGTAATCTCTTTAAACTTCCGGCTAAAATAATTCAAATCATTAAAGCCCACCCGCTCGGCGATTTCGCCGATGGCCATGTCGTCCTTCTCCAAAAAGGCCTTGGCATGGCGGATGCGCACCTCATTAACATAGGCAATCACGCTTTTGCCCGCCTCTTTCTTAAAAAAATGTGCAAAATAGGTCTCGCTCATGGAGAAGGTTCGGGCCAGGTCCGTCACCGATAAGTCCTCATAATAATTTTCTTCAATATAATCGGCGATGGCTGTAAACCGATCGTATCGCTTGTAATACTTTCTGTATTCTGCTTCCGACGACACGTATTTTACATAGTCCCGGCACAGGATGTCAAAAAGGGCGTACAGATCTTTTTTCACTGCAATCTCCCCGCGAAAATCCGGCGTGGGAGCATTACGCACAATGTTTTCCAGCAGCTCGCTGCACCGTGCGTCCCGAATATGATTCTCAAAAAATACATACTGGTCCCCAATGCGGTTGGTAAAGAAATCCAGCTTCACGTGAAGACAATAATAACGGGACTGGGCCGACGACACGATACCCACGTGCAGTTCATTAGAATTCACCACAATCAAATCCCCAGCCTTCGCTTCATGCTCCTGGCCGTTACACAGGGTCACTGCACTGCCCTCCGTAAAATACAACAGCTCCACCTGCTCATGCCAGTGGATGCGATTTTTGGATGAATGATTATAAAACCGCTGCACCGTCACCGGAAACGTCCCGCTCTGCAGCTTTTCGTAAATGGCCATTCTGTCCCCTCCTTAGAAATTCACAAAAAAACGACAGCTTTGTGCTAACCCTTATCTGCCCTTTCATAGTATAATAAACTCAAACAAAAGTCAACCCAAAAAGGAGAGATTCCCATGAGCAAACAGATTACTGCTGTTTTGGTGGGTGCCGGCAACCGCGCCGATGTGTACGCATCCGCCTCCCTGACCCAGCCCGAAAAGTTAAAGATCGTCGGCATCGTAGATCCGGACGCCATCCGTGCCGGCCTGATGCAGA
>JAFUJY010000005.1 GCA_017467985.1 Bacillota bacterium | reverse complement strand
TGATTTCGCCATTTACTTTTTTCAGTTTCTCATACTGCTGGGTCTTTTCTCCCTTTTCGTCCAGCACCTGGTTGTGCCACCAGCCGGCGGTATAGCACGCCCAGATTATATTTTCAGCCCCAAAAGCCATGGCCGTATAGGCCTGAAACCGCAGATTGTTTTCGCTAATCCACTCCTCTTTATGTTTGGAATTGACCTGTAAAACAATCCACATACTTTTATGATTTTCCAGGCAGGCTTTTGAGACAACCTGCAGATTTTCGTATTGTTTATTGCTACAGAACCATCTTAACACAAAAAAAATCCATTGTCCATCCATTTCTCCCCTCAAAAAGTTCCGGCTCTGTCTGGTCAAGCATTTCGCACGTGCTTGCCCAGACAGAGCCGGAACTCTCTTACTCTACTGATTTTAATGATTCCACCATACTGATTTCTCTCAGGGGTTTCTTCATGAATTGATTTACAATCCAGTTAAATACCAGGGTCAACAAAGATGCCCATACATAACTCATGACTTTGACTTCCCGGCCAACATAATCATATCCAATTCTACCGTCTGCATTACATAGGCCACCAGGAAACGTCCCAGTACCAAACCGAATGCTGTACCGATTAGACTCAGCAAAATGCTTTCCCGGAATACATAATTGGCCACTTCTTTGTCGTTAAAGCCCAGGACTTCCAGGGTGGCGATCTCACGGATGCGCTCGCTGATATTGATGTTGGACAGATTATAAAGTACCACAAAGGCCAACAGGCCCGCACAGATGATCAGCACCCAGATAATGGCATCCAGTGCCTGAAGGGTGGTATCAAAACTGTGCATCAGATCCCGCATTAGCTGAACGGTGATAACATGCTCATTTTCGATGATCTTTGTGATCATTTCGTCTTCCGTATCTTCATCCTCCACCGAATAGGAACCCCACAGCATGTTGTATTCCTGTACTTCACCAAATAGTTCCTGATAGGTATCCGGCAGCATATACACATAGTGGTTGGCGTAATTTTCCACAACGCCCTGCACCGTGGTGGTCACATGGTTGGTATCATCAATTTCGATGGTCATGGTATCCCCCTTACCAACTCCCAGCACCTTGGCCATTTTCTCGGTTATCAGGACACCATTCTCTTCCAGCACAAAAACTTCTTCAGAAGTACGGTTCTGCAGTAATACAAAATCCGAAAGCTTCTCCGTACTTTCAGCCACAATCAGTGTGGAAGAAATATTGTGATCCTCTGCTGAAAAGGTGTAGGACTTCTGCATGGATAACATCAGCTGAGCCTGGCTGTCGTAAGATGCCAGGATTTCCGCAATTTCCTCATGATCCTTCTCGCTCAGATCCTCTGCCACAATCATGGCATCGTAGTGCCACAGCTTCGCAAACTGATTATGAACAATATCACTTACACCATCTTTTACGCCAAAACCGGTTAAGGACAGGGCCGTACAGCCGGCGATTCCTGCAATGGTCATGATCATACGCTTTTTATATCGGAAAATGTTGCGCACCGTCACCTTTTGGCTAAAGGACAGCATCTTCCACAGCCAGCCAATGCGCTCCAGCAGTACCCGCTTGCCGTTCTTGGGGGCCTTGGGCCGCATCATCTGTGCGGGCATGGGACCCAGAATATTGCGGCAGCAGGAGTATACCACCAAGCCTACCAGAATCATCGCCACAATTGTAATCAGCAACGCCTCTCCCCACGCAAAAGGCGTCAGCATCACACCGATATCATACATGATGCCATATGTGATAATAATAATACTGGGAAATAACTGATATCCCACAACCAAACCCACCAGGCTGCCCGCCACAGTGGCCATCATGGAATATACCAGGTATTTGGACAAAATAGCTCCTTCCCCATAGCCCAGCGCCTTCATTGTACCAATCTGGGTACGCTCTTCCTCAATCATACGGGTCATGGTGGTCATGCACACCAAGCCCGCCACCAAAATAAAGAATACGGGGAATACTTTGGCGATGTTGCTGATACGCTCGGCGTTCTGACCATATTCTGCATAGCCGGCATTATCATCACGGGTATTGACATACCACTCGGGTACCACCAGGTCTTCCAGTTCCGCCCGGGCATCATCCAGTTCCTGTTGGGCATCTGCCAGTTCAGCTTCTCCCTCCAAGAACTGTTTTTCATTTTCTTCCAGCAGTTCTTTTCCTTTTTGAATCTCATCCTTGGCGGTTTCCAAGTCCTTTTTGGCAGCATCCAACTGCTCCTTGCCGGCAGCCAACTCCGCATAACCGTTCTCAATTTGACTTTCCCCATACCAAATTTGATTCTGACCGTCCTGAATCTGAGACCAGGCATAATTCAGCTGAGCTTCCGCATCCGCCAACTGCTGTAAAGCGGCTGCTTTTTGTTTTTCATATTCCTGATAGCCCGCATCATACTGACTTCGCGCCTCATCATAAGCGGCTCGGACTTCCGACCACGCACTTTCAATTGCTGCAAAAACTGCATCCGCTACTGCTTTTTGCTCCTCGTAATTCTCCTGAGCTGATCGCAGTTCTTCTTCCAAAATCAGGATTTCCACCTGTTTGGTTTCCATCTCCATCGCTTTCTGAAGCATCTGCACTCCATTGGCAATCGGATCCTGAGCCAGCTGATCATATTCTGCCTGCAGCTGATCATATTCTGCCTGGGCGCGGCTCAAATTCTCTTGAGCCTCTTCCACCTTGGACTGGGGACTGCCCATGGCTTCATCGTGCTTGGCCTTGGCCTCACGATATTGCTCTTCCACCAATACCAGTGCAGCCTCTGCTGTATCCAGCTGAGCCTTTGCCTCGTTCAGCTGAGTCTCCGCATCGGCCAATTGTTTCTCCGCATCGGCCTTGGCTGCATTATACTCTGCCAGGCCAGCCTCGTACTGCTCCTGGGCCGACCAAATCTCCCACTGGGCATATTCCAGTTCCTGAGCCTTTTCATCCAGCAGCGCTTCATTTTCTGCAATCAGCTCTTCATTTTCTGCAATTTCAGCCTCGCCGTCTTTGAGCTGCTTTTCACCATCTTCCAGTTCTTCTTTGGCACTGTCCAATTGTTCCTTGGCCACGTCAATCTCATCCCAGCCCGCATCCAGCTGCTCCTGGGCACTGTCGATTTCTTCCATGGCTGCATTTACCGTGCGGTCATAGCGCAATTGGGTCAGCTCCGTGCTCATCACTTCCAGATCTTCTTTATGCTGGGCTTCCAGCTTTTCGTACTCTTCCGAATAAGCCTCTGCCTCCAGCATGTCATCATAGACCACATATACCTCGGTATACACCTCTGTCTGGAAGTTTTTGTAGGGCACAAATAAAATCTGACTAATCTTACCACTGCCGATGTTGGTATTTCCCTTTTCCATCATAGAAAAATACATGGCTGTACGTACCACACCGGATACGGTATAGGTGGTCTGACTCAACGAATCCTCAACACCCTCGCTGGTAAAGGTAATTGTATCCCCCACTTCCAGTCCACTGGATGATTCTACCAGACATTCTGTGGAAATGCGGGGCCAGGTCCCTTCCAGAAGCTCCAACTCATTGATGTTCTCCTTGGGTTGATAGGCATATACCCGGGCCACATTTTCGCCCCACTCTGAAACCGCCATGGTATCCAGAAAATAAGATCCTCGCACTCTGGCTCCGGGAATCTCACTCAGCGCCTCCATGTCCTCTTCGTCAAATCCCCAGGTGGAGATAATTCGAAAATGCATCAGGTCTTGCTGATCTGCGTAAGCATCCGCAGACCGCCACATATCGGGACCACTGGCCCGCAGTCCGGCGAAAAAACCGACGCCGATGGCAATAATACATAATATCGAAAAGAAGCGATTGCGGGTCTTCCAAATGCCCCGAAAACAATCCTTCCATTTTGCATTCATATAAATATGGCTTTCGCGCAAGCGAAAAGCTTCCTCCTTTCCTCGGGAATTACAGCTTTCAATCCTTACCACTCGATCTTCTCTACAGGTAGGGGATTGGAGTTGACTTTTACATCCGCCACCGCACCATTCCTCATCTGAATTACACGGTCCGCCATGGGCGTAATGGCCGTGTTGTGGGTAACAATAATGACTGTCATATTCTGCTCCCGACAAGTGTCCTGCAGCAATTTTAAGATCATCTTACCGGTGTTATAGTCCAGCGCACCCGTGGGCTCATCGCACAATAACAGCTTCGGCTTCTTAGCCAGGGCACGGGCAATGGCCACTCGCTGCTGCTCACCACCGGAAAGCTGTGCCGGAAAGTTATCTAAACGATCCCCCAGACCTACTTTTCGCAAAATCTCCGGTGCAGGAATAAAATCCTTACTCATCTGCGCCGCCAACTCCACATTTTCCGTGGTGGTCAGATTGGGAATCAAATTATAAAACTTAAATACAAAGCCAATATCCTGGCGGCGATATTGTATCAACTGTTTGCGGTCATAGTTTTGAATCTGCTTCTTATCCACGGTAATCACACCTTCATCGCAGGTATCCATACCACCCAAAATATTTAAAATCGTCGTTTTACCGGAACCACTGGGGCCAACAATAATGGCCAGCTCGCCCTGTTCAATGTCAAAAGACATGCCCCGAGCCGCTTCGATGGTTACATCCCCCATGATATAACGCTTATAAACCTTATCCAGCGTAACAAAACTCATATCATTTCTCCTTTCTGGGAAAACTCCTCCATTTTGATTATAGCATGCGCCCATGGTTATGTTGTGAACAAATTATGAAACTTTTCTTAATAAGCTTTTTTTGTTGATTTTTGTCAGATTCTGGGTTACAATAAATAGTAATTACGCAAAAAGGAGTGAATTCTATTGAACCTTCAAAAACTTTTCTCCGCCAAGGATATGACCGTGGGCTCTCCCTGGAAGCGGATTTTAGAATTTTCCATTCCCATGCTGCTGGGTAACATTGCACAGCAGTTATATAATACCGCCGACTCCGTTATCGTTGGTTTATATGTGGGTGATAATGCTTTGGCCGCTGTAGGCAGCGCGGCTCCCATTTTGAACCTGCTGCTGGCCCTGTTTGTAGGCCTTTCCACCGGTGCCGGTATCGTTATTTCTCAGAGTTTTGGTGCCAGAGATCGGGAAGGATTGAGCAAAAACATTGGTAACTGTATTACCATGACCGCTATCGCCACCGTCGTCATTATGATTATCGGTCCGCTCATCACAAGACCCATGTTGGAACTGTTGGACACCCCCGCCTCTATCATCGACTGGTGTGCCGATTATCTGAACATTTACTTCTTTGGTATTGTGGGTTTCTTCTATTATAATATGTTGTCCGGTATTCTGCGTGGTCTGGGCGACTCCGTATCTGCTCTGGGCTTTTTGCTGCTGGCTGCTGCACTGAATGTAGTGCTGGACCTGTGGTTTGTTGCCAGCTTTGGCATGGGTGTTCCCGGTGTTGCACTGGCGACAATTATCTCCCAGGCTATTTCTGCAGTCTTCTGCTTCCGCAAACTGATGAAGATGCACAACTTCTTTGACTTAAATAAGAGTACATTAAAGCTAAATGGCCCCATCGCCATGCGCATTATCAAGATCGGTGTTCCTTCCGGTATCACCCAGGCCATCTTTGCCATGGCCAGCATGGTTGTACAGTCCCTGACCAACTCCATGGGCGAGATGGTAATTGCCGCCAATGTTATTATTATGCGAGTGGATGGCTTCGCTATGATGCCCAACTTCTCCTTCGGTCAGGCCATGAGCGTGTACACCGGTCAGAACGTGGGTGCCCGCAAGTATGATCGTCTCCATCATGGTACCAAGCAAGGTATGCTGATCTCCATCGGCTGTGCCACCGCTTTGACCATCGTCCTATTGACTTTGAATCGTTTCTTATTCGGTTTCTTCACCACCACTCCCGAGCTGATCGATCTGGCCGGTCAAATGATGCGTATCATGGCTGCCGGTTATATTGGTGTTGCAATTACTCAGGTACTGGGCGGCGTCATGCGTGGTGCCGGCGATACTGTGGGTCCCATGTGGATCTCCCTGATCACCACCGTTTTGCTGCGTGTTCCCGTGGCATACATTCTGGCATTCTTCACTAAGACTACCCAATACCCCACCGGACATCCCTTCTCCCTGTCCGTTTCCCTGCTGATTTCCTGGGTTATGGGCGCAGTGATTTCCTGGATCGTGTACAAACGGGGCGGCTGGAAAAAGAAAATGATCGAAACAGAATAAAACATAAAGGAAGGACCGCCGCGGCGGTCCTTTTTTGTTGGCTCCAGCAAAACGAAAAAAGCCGGGGCCACGCTCCAGCTTTTGACAAATTAAGGGGGCCTATCAAGGCCCCCTCAGACTTTTACTTCTTCAAATACAAAATCGGTGCGCTCAAAATACCGGTTCTCTTCAACTG
>JAFUJY010000063.1 GCA_017467985.1 Bacillota bacterium | reverse complement strand
GATTTTTCCCTGGGAGCATTCCCCTTTGACCCAAACCATTCCGCCATGGGTGAATATCATTTTGACCCTGTAAAGGGTTATACCGGCAATTGGTAGTGCCCCATGGCCGACTATAGCTGGAAGGGACCCTTCTGGTCCATCGCTCCTCGCGGCGGCAAGCACTGGATGGAAAACCAGATGGTCAAGCCCCTGGTGTAGGACCCCTGGCGCCCCTGGAGCACCCTGGTCACCGGCGATCGCCTGTGGAAAAATTACCAGGTGGATGCCAAGATGCTGTTCTTAAATACCCACGGCCTGGCAGGTATCACCCTGCGTTATCAAAACAGCCGCTGCTTTGTACTGTTCTGCCACAATGGCGGCAAGCTGCAGTGGACCATGCGGGATCATGAAGAGTATGTGGTTCTGGCTGAAACTGACTACACCCCGGAATTTGGCAAGGTCTACGATGTACAGCTGTCCGTTGACGGCAATACATATACCGCCGTGATTGACGGTGTGACCCTGACTGCGGAGTGCGACCGTTACGAAACCGGCCGTATCGCCCTGATGGCCACCATCCCCGTACAGTATACGGACATCTGCGTTTCCATGACAGAAGAAGATCAAGCTGATTATGCCGCAGCTAAGGCTGCCAAGGCTGCGGATGTGGCCACTCAGAGAGCCAAGTTCCCCCAGCTGAAGCTGAATCACAAGATTTCCCTGCAGAACTTTGGCGCCGGACGTCATCTGCGTTTTGGCGACCTGACCGGCAACGGCAAGCTGGATATGATTATCTGCCAGCACCACAAGCGGGTTCTCACCGACCGTTATGCCGATATCAGCTGCATGACTGCTTTTGATACCGACGGCAACGTTTTATGGCAGATTGGTGAGCCCTGCTCCGATTCCGCCCATGGCGACCTGACCGCAGACCTGCCCTTCCAGATCACCGACATCAATAACGACGGCAAAATGGAAGTGGTTACCGTCATGGACTTTAAGCTGCGCATTCTGGAAGGCGCCACCGGCAAAGAAATTGCCAGCATCCCCGTTCCCGTTTCCGACGCACCTTACGAATCCCTTTACAGCGGCGTTCCCTATGGTCAGTACGCCTTTGACCTGGTCAATATTGATGCCGTTCGTATCTGTAACTTCTCCGGTAACCCCACCGGCACCGACATCCTCATCAAGGACCGTTACAGCCGCCTGTGGGCTTACAACAACAAGCTGGAGCTGCTGTGGCATTACCATGATGGTATCACCGGCCACTTCCCCTACACCGCCGACATCAACGGCGACGGCAAGGACGAAATGTTCGTTGGTTATAATCTGGTGGGTTCCGACGGCAAAAAGCTGTGGACTCTGCCAGCTAAGGACCACACCGATGAAATCATCTTCGGCAAGCTAATTCCCGATTCTGACAAGGATTACATCGGCATCGTCAGCGGCGAAGAAGGCTTTATGATCCTGGACTTTGAGGGCAATGTGATCGTGCGCAAGCTGATCTGCCACGCCCAGCGGATCAGCACCGCCAACTATCGCCCGGACCTGCCGGGTTATGAGACTGCAGTTACCACCTTCTGGGGCAGCCAGGGCATTCTCTTTATTTACGATGGCCACGGCAATGTGCTGTTTACCGATGAACCCGGCACCAACGGCAATGTTATCATCCCTGTGAACTGGACCGGCGACGGTCAATCATTACTTTTGCTGAACGCCGACTGCGAAAAGGGCGGCATGATCGACGGTTGGGGCCGTCAGGTGGTTCCCTTCCCCGAAGACGGTCACCCCACCCAGTGCGTAGAGGTTCTGGATCTATTTGGCGATGCCCGGGACGAAGTGGTCGTCTGGGATGCTAAGGAAATGTGGTTCTACACCCAGGATACACCTTTTGTAGGCGACAAGATCAATGCGCCCGCCAAGTATCCCCATAATAATGCATCCAACTACCGGGGCGAATTCTCCTGGCCCAAGTTTGTGGAGTATAAAGAGTAAAAAAATTAAGGCGTCCACTCGTTGAAGAGCGGGCGCCTTAGTTTTTATACGATGTACTACTGCGCCGCAGTACATTTTCGCATTTTTTCTATGTCAATGCAGTAGCTTCTTTCTGATGTACTACTGCGCCGCAGTACATTTAATACATTATTCTTTTACGCTTCTGCTTTTTTCCGATTCAAATCCCGCCAAACCGTGCAAAGCATGGTGATATAACAAGCTCCGCCGCCGATAAAATTAGAAATAGGCTCTGCTAAAAATACCCCCATCACTCCCAGTCCACCAACATGGGGCAAAATCAGCGTCAACGGAACAACGATAATCAACTTTCTGAAAATCGAAAAGAAAATGGCATTTTTCGCCCGGCCAAGTCCTGTATAAGTGGACTGTCCGGACATCTGCAGGGACATCATAAAAAATCCAAAGTAGTAGACCGTCATCGCCGGCACACCCAGGCTAATCAGCTGGGGATCACTATTAAATATACCAATAAATGTCTCCGGAATCATCAGCAGTACGCCCCATATCAGCGTGGTGTAGACTATACAAATTATGGACATGATCTTGATCCCCTGTTGCACTCGCCCATATTCCTTTGCACCATAATTAAAGCCTAATATCGGCTGGGTCGCATGGGTCACACCTGTTGCCGGCATACTGATAACCTCACGGATCGAGTTGATTACAGTCATAATCCCCACATAGATATCCCCGCCGAACTGCTGCAGCGAGGCGTTGCATACCACCTGTACCGCACTGCTGGTAAAGCCCATAACGAATCCCGAAGTCCCCAGCGGCAGAATTTCCTTCAAAAGCTGGGGGCGCACACCCAAACTCTTTTTGCGCAGCGGAATCACTGCCTTGGGAGAAGTCAATGTTTTCAGCACCCAAACCGCTGAAACACCTTGCGAGATCACTGTCGCCCAAGCTGCTCCCTGTACACCCATATCAAATACAAAAATAAACAGCGGATCCAGCAAAATATTCAGCACTGCACCGATCATTACCGTCAGCATCCCTTTCTTGGCAAACCCCTGGGCATTGATAAAACTGTTCATACCCATAGTGATCATGACGAAGACCGTCCCCAGCAGATAAATGGACAGGTATTGATCCGCAAAGGGATAGGTCTCGTCGCTGGCCCCAAAGGCATACAGCAGCGACCTCTTAAATAACATTGCCACAATCACCAAAACCACACCGGTAATCACCAGCATGGTAATCGTGGTTCCCATCAGCTTTTCAGCCCTTTCCTCGTTTCGCTCCCCACGGGCAATGGAAAACAGCGGGGCACCGCCTGTGGAAAAAAGCTGGCAAAAGGCGGATATCATTCCAATAATAGGAAATGTCAACCCCAGCCCCGTTAGTGCCAGGGTAGACTCGTTGGGCAAATGCCCAATATACATCCGGTCAATAATGTTGTATAAAAGGTTAATCAGCTGGGCCAATGTCATAGGACCTGCCAACCGCAGAATATTTCCCAGCATACTGCCTTTGCTAAAATCATTTTTATCAGAAGCCAAAACAAACACCCTCTCTTGCGTATAATACTGGTATCATTATACCCCTAGGACGACAAAATGTAAACCTCTAAAAAACATCCGATCAGAATAATCCATCTCTCAAAAAATCCCCCCACATTCTTCTTACACCCTTGAAATTTCCCCTAATTAGTAGTATAATTTTTATTAGAGTTACATAACCACCAACAATTAAGGAGGATTTCCACATGATCAATTGGAAAAACATGGATACACTGGCTTCTTATCAGGAACTTCTGAATGTGGAGCGTGTAAATCTTGCTGCGGCGATGTCCGGTGAGAACGGTGCAGAGCGTGTCAAGAAGTACAGCGTTCCCATGGGCGAAGGTCTTGATTTTAACTATGGTGCCCGTCCTGTAGATGATACGATTCTGGCTGCTCTGGCCAAGTTCGCCCAGGAGGCTCAGCTGACCGAGAAGTTTGCCGCACTGTACAATGGTGCTGTAATCAACACCGGTGAAAAGCGCATGGTTCTGCATCACCTGACCCGCGGACAGCTGGGTGAGACTGTTGTGGCTGACGGCATTGACAAGCGTGCTTTCTACGTTGACCAGCAGAATAAGATTGCTGAACTGGCCAACAAGGTGCATGCCGGCGAGATCACCAATGCAGCCGGCGAAAAGTTCACCACCGTGGTTCAGATCGGTATCGGCGGCAGCGACCTGGGTCCCCGTGCAATGTACCTGGCTCTGGAGAACTGGGCCAAGGTGAATAACACCTTTAAGATGAAGGCTGAGTTCATCAGCAATGTTGACCCCGACGATGCTGCAGGCGTTCTGAGAAAGATCGACATCGCCAATTCTATTTGAGTTCTGGTTTCAAAGTCAGGTACAACTCTGGAGACTCTGACCAACGAATCCTTCGTGAAGGATGCTCTGACCAAGGCCGGTCTGGATCCTTCCAAGCATATGATCGCTGTTACCAGCGAAACCTCTCCTCTGGCCAAGAGTGCCGATTATCTGGCCGCTTTCTTCATGGATGACTACATTGGCGGACGCTATTCCTCCACCTCCGGTGTTGGCGGTGCCGTACTGTCTCTGGCATTTGGTCCCGAAGTATTCGCCCAGTTCCTGGACGGCGCAGCTGAGACCGATGCTCTGGCCAAGAACGAGGACCTGCTGAAGAACCCCGCTATGCTGGACGCTTTGATTGGCGTTTACGAGCGCAATGTCTTGGGTTAGCCCTCCACCGCTGTCCTGCCCTACTCTCAGGCACTGAGCCGCTTCCCCGCTCATCTGCAGCAGCTGGATATGGAATCCAACGGTAAGTCTGTAAATCGTTACGGCGAGCATATTAACTATGTAACCGGCCCCGTGATCTTCGGTGAACCCGGCACCAACGGTCAGCACTCCTTCTATCAGCTGCTGCACCAGGGCACCGACATTGTTCCTCTGCAGTTCGTGGGCTTTAAGAACAGCCAGATGGGCTCTGACGTTGTGATCCAGG
>JAFUJY010000062.1 GCA_017467985.1 Bacillota bacterium | reverse complement strand
CTGCTTCTTTTTCACAATTCTCAAGACCCACAATCCTTCCATCATCTGTAACACCAACAAAAATTTCACCACCATCAGTATTCGCAAACGCAATGATCTCTTTCTTGAAATCCGCATTGATAATTTCTTTCAGTTCTACCTTGTCACTTTCCTTATACATTCCTCTCACCTCCTTTATTATTTTATCACGATCGAATCGCGATTTCAACCTTTTATTTCATTTTGATATTTATCAAATTAGATATTGACATTTCAAAAAGATCGTTGTATAATCATCCTCAGGAGGTGAAATGATATGACTATGCAAGATCAGATGTATCTGTATTTTGACCAGCAGCTGACCACTTCTAAGGACCGCCGACAGGCCTTGTTGGCAGATGATCGTGGGGACGAAGCCAATTTTGAGCAAATTCGTACCAATGTGTATGACATTTTCAAAACCATCTTAAATGTGGCAGATAAAATGCCCAATCCCCACGCCTTCTTCGCTGCCAAGCTGGAGGAAATTCCTCAAAACTGGAAAACATCCTACGAGGCTGCCCTGCAGCATCAGGATGTAGTCAAAATTCAGCAGGAAACCATCAAATTAGAAACCTTGGCCCAGATCAAGGCCGCATTCGCAAAAGCAGGAGGTGCTCAGCAATGACTGAAACCCAGGCAATTCAGCTTTTTAAGTGTATGGCAGATAAGTCCCGTCTGCAGATTCTCAAGTCTCTGGCCATGGAGGACATGTATGTGGAACGTCTGGCAGAACGACTGGGCCTTACCGCCCCCACCATTTCCTTTCATCTAAAAAAACTGGCAGATGCGGGGGCCGTAACATCCTATAAGACACAGTATTACACTATGTACTCCCTGTGCAGGGATGTATTCGACGTGACACTCCTTAGCCTGATCAGTGCTGAATCGGATGAAGCCCAGCTTCAAAAACAGCGGGATGAAGAATACCGACAGAAGGTTCTGGACGCCTTTTTTCAGTACGGCAAGCTCAAGTCCATCCCAGCCCAGCGTAAAAAGGAGCGGATTATATTAGAGGAAATCGTAAAATCCTTTGAACATAACCACACTTACACGGAGCGAGAAGTCAATATTATCATCGCAGACTTTTATGACGATTTTTGCACGCTGCGTCGGGATATGATCGGCGAAGGCCTATTGGCACGGGATGGAAATGTTTATTGGCGAGTGGAATAACCGCAAAAACGGCAGAAAAAATCCTGCCGTTTTTTATTTTCCTTATTGACTTTATGGTCCGGCTCTGCTATTATGAACTCAAAACAGAATATTTCCGCAAGGAGAGTTACCGCTATGAGGAACAATATTAAACGCATATTCCGTACTTGGTGGTCATCCATCACCGATATTTACAGTCTCGCCGATGAAGATTCCAAGGGCCGGCTGATTATCTTAACATCTTCTCTTTTGACGACCTTTTATAATGTGTTCATTACCGGTATTTTCTATACGGGCTTTTTGTCCATGTATGGCATTTCTATTACCGGCGCCGGTATTATTACCTTCATTCCTTACATCGCCAATCTCTTTACGATCTTTTCTTCTAAGATTTTGAGCCGATTCCCCAGACGTAAGTGGCTTTTGCTGGGCGGCAAACTGTTCTTCTATATCATGTACATTCTGGTCATCACATTGATGCCGCTATTTGTGCATGATACAGATGGTCGTTTGACTATGTTTGTGTTGATTCTATTCATTGCAAATGTAGCAAATGCCCCCTTTGCTCCCGGTATGACCACCTGGTTTTATCGCTTCTATCCTCTGAGAACGGATCAGCGTACCAGTTTTATTACCTATAATCAGATCTTTTCTTCTATCCTATCCAGTGTTATCTTACTGCTGAGCAGTTTGCTTACTGACGCATTGTCCGGTTCTCCCTATCAGGATCAGTTGATTTTGATCTTCCGTTATTTTGCGTTCGTCCTGGTATTGGTAGATCTGTTCATCCAGTCCCGAGCTAAGGAGTATCCTTATCCCGATACCTCCGATCTGAAATTGGCCGATATCTTTACGCTGCCGTTTCTCCACAAAAAGTTCCTGGCCTGCATGCTTCTGCAGTTCTTCTGGAACTTCCTGTGTAACCTGAATAATGGTCTTTGGAACTATCATTTGCTCAATCATATGAACTTCTCCTATACATTGATCAATACGGTTTCCATCTTTTATACCATTATTCTGCTGACAACAACCGCCTTCTGGAAAAAGATCCTGCGTACCTATTCCTGGATTAAGACCTTTGGTTTAGCTGTGCTGTTCTTTATTCCCACCGAAATCTTCTTCTTCTTTATGACACCGGAACGCTCCTTTATCTATTTCCCCAACTGCATGATTCAGCATTTCTTGAGTGTAGGTCTGAACTTCTCCTATGCCAACATCTTGTATATGAATCTGCCGGAGAATGAGGACTCCACCCCCTACATCGCTTTCAACACCTTAGGATGTAATCTGTTTGCATTCTTTGGCTTGATCGTGGGTACCGCTGTCAGCTCCATTAGTGGTGATAATACCATTCCCTTCCTGGGTATGGATCTCTACACCGTACAATTTACCACACTTATGCGTGGTGCCTGCATGGCCATTCTTGGCTTTATTCTGGTTAAGTACTGGCGTGGTTTTACCCGCGATGATGAAATTGTAGAAGTAGAAGAAATGCAGGAAGAACGCCGTATTCAGAACGAGCGTAAGAAGCAGCAGCGCAAACTGATTCACCAATACCGCGCTCAACAAAGAAAACAAAAATAAAATTCAGAGGCCTGGCGGCATAACCGCTAGGCCTCTATTTCAAATATCAATATGGTTTCTCGCTCATTATTCCCTTCAAACAAATCCTGACAATTGACTTCATCCACAAAGCTTAACTCCCGGGACCGCATAAGGTACGACAAATATTCGTCATTCGGATAGTAAAAGAACAACTGCATGGGACGTGGATTTTCATAATAGGATTCCATAATCCGACCCATCACCCCCTTGAAGATTTCAATAGAAAAGGGATTAAAAAAGTAAAAACAATTCCCCTCTGTAATTTTATAACTCTCTCCGTTGGCGCAGACGAACTCGGTCTGGGCTTTTTTTCTGTACATTTCCCAATTGGCTATGGCTTGGGCATAAATCTCCGGATTATACTCCACCCCGATAATCCGGCACCCCACTTCCTGCGCCAGAAAAAAGCCCACACGCCCCTTGCCGCAGCCATAGTCAATGACCACATCCTCCGACTGGATATATCCGCTCTCTGCCAGTCTTTCCAGCACACAATAGGGGGTGGGCTCATAGGGATAATGATATTCATCCGCATGGGCATCCAACCGCCCAATGGTGTGGATTTTCAGTTTCTCATCCCACTGCTCCGCGGTCATGATCTGTCCCCCAGCGTCCAATAATAATACACCGGCAACGCAGACCAACCATGGCACAGACTTCCCGCCCCATTAAAATCAGCGGCGCCCACCGCCGTTTCCCAGAAGGATGTGGCACCCTGCTGCAGCATGGCGAAATAGGTCCGGTCGATTTCTTCCAGGATGATAGGAGCATATTTTTCTCTATCTTCTTTTAACAAAGCATCAAAGCGGAAGCTATTCATGCTTAAGGTGTTGGGGATTATTTTCAACTCTGTCCCGCCGTTGACGGCCAAAACTTCTACAATCCGGCTTTGATCCAGTCCCTGTGCTGCGCCGCACAGCATACATACACTGTTGGTCAATACACTGTATTCTTCTCGACGACGGTCGTTAAAGGACCAGAACAGCTTTGTCTGCGGGTCATAAAAATACGCAGCAATCGCCCGATTCAGCTGACAAGCCTGTTCTTGATAGTATTGAGCATCCTGGGGATGCCCCAGCCTCTCACTGATTTTAGCCAGGTTCTGCAGCGCCAGGGACAAAAAGGCATTGAGCGGCGCCTCAATGGAACGTATCTGCTCATTCATGGTTCCGCTCATTCCTTCAGACCACTCATAAAAATTCCAATAATCCGTACCACCATAGAAATTCTCAATCAGGCCCTCTTCTCTGGGCTTACTCAAAAATGTCTCCATCAGCTGCTGCAAAAAGGCGTACTTTTCCCGAACAAATGCTTCATCACCGGAATATTCCAGATACTCTGCCATCTGAACAAAGTATATTAACGAAAACATGGGGATGGGCAAGTCTTTACCCGCAGGATAACACAGCGACAACAATCCATCGGGCCGTCTGCCATGACTGATCAGCTCCAGACAGGCCTTAGGGAACTGCGTCTCGCCAAAGGCATAATATCCGCACAGCATCTGGTTACGAGAATCCATGGTATACAAAGCCTGCTCCCGCCAGGGACAGTCCTCATAATGCTCATGCATGCACTGCCGCAAAGTGTTGATGCCCACTTCATAGATGCGATTACGCAGCATACTGCCGCTGTCAAAGGACTTTACTTCCAGTGGATACACCGTGGGACGAATCCCGGCGTAATGAATCACAGCCTCCTGGCTATAAATAAACAGCTGAATATATCGGCAGCCCAATCGTCGGAAGGTATTCATATACTGATTGCGTCCGGCTTTGGCACGATACCCGCAGGCAAAATTGCGTACAGCGGTACGACAGCGTCCATCCAGCAGATGCTCGCCCCAGCCGATCTCAATTTCACATTCTCCGGGCACCTCAATATCCAGATCCAAAAATCCAGCAGTCTCCGTCCCCATGTCCAGAATGACAAATATACCATCCTCTCCTGCCATGGGGGACAGCGCCGCATTCTGCATCCGATCCGCTGAGCGTTCACCCCCCTGCAGGGTAAACCCGCCTTTCATACAGGTTACAGTATTAAGTCGCTCCTGCAATTCCAACTTCTTAATAGGCCGAGGATATAACTGTACCGGCAGCCCCTGACTCACCTGGGACTGGTAAATTCCCCGCTCTGCTTGGTGGCATCATAATAAAAAGTGGGCCCCAACTGGGAAGAGATCATGTCACACCGACCCGGAATATAATTGGCATTGGGGCGGCTTAGGGTCAGTTCATCAGAAACCTGCAATAATTGATCCCCCTCATACACCTCATATCGCAGCCCCGCTGGCTTACGAATATAAGTCTGGCTATCCAGACCGGTATACCAAACCGTGATCAGTAGCTCATTCTGTCCCGACTTAATATAGGGAGACAGATCCAGCCCATCATACACCTTATAATTGATATAATCCCCATACTGGCCAAACCCAGCTAATACACCATTACACCAGACGGTATAATCCGTGTCACAACTGAGTTCCAGTCGATAGGTCCGTCCCTGCCTACCTGTAAACTTCTCCACAAAATCCACATATACATCCGATCCTTGGGCGGATGCATTCCAGATCCACTGCGATTGATTGGTCATAGGTTACGCCTTCTTCTTGATCTTATTCAGTTTGGCATTCACATCCAGCAGCATTTCTTTGGTCATGGTCACGCCTGCCAGACCGGCCATGCTGGACATACGCAGGATCGTAAAACCGCCCACCATCTGCAGCATATTACCGTTCTTCATCATCTTACCAACATCCACGCCCATGCCCTTCTTTTCGCCGGACTTTTTATCCTTCTTCATACCCTTCATCAGTTTAGCTGCAAACTGCATCAAAACCAGTTTGCCACGCAAGGAGGTCATAATATCACCCATCTTATCATTGATGGAATAATAGCCTTCCGGCGCGGTCACGTCGAACCAGTTCAAAATGGCGCCCCGCTCCTTCAGACGATAGTCTTCGTTGAAGACCTCCACCTTATGGATCAGACTTTCATCACGGTACTCACCGGCCACAGCCTCCAACTTCTGCTCCCCCTGATTGGACACATCAAAATAGAAGAAATGATCGGGACAATTCTGCTTTCCTAAAGATACTCCGTTGGCAAACAGTTCTACTTCCGGCAGGTTAGAATAGACAGTTACTTTGGTCACATCTTCCACACGGTCGGTGTAGCGCTTACCACAGATATGTACAAAGGGTTCATCCGACAGCCAAGCCTTGTAGGCATAGAATGCATCTTTTTTATATTTACGGTCAATGGTCACCAGACCCTTATGGTTCTGGCCATTTTCGCCGCCTTCATTGCGATTATCGCAACCAAAATCAAACATATTCCATACATGGGTAGCCCACATATATTTGCGGGTAAAGAGCTGCTTGATCAGCTCCTCATGGTAGTAGGCCTGATATTCTTCGGTATAGTCACCCTGCTGAGGGTTGGAAGTATGCCAATTCAGCGCCTCACAGCCATATTCCGAACAGCCGATGGGCTTGTTGGGGAACTTTTCATGGAACTTGTCGAACCAGGGGCCATTCATACTTGTGTCGCCGCCATACCAGCCAAAATAATGATTATAAGAAACCACATCCGGAATCTGTACATAAGGATCTTCCATGGATGCCATGGTGATACAAGCCATAGTGGTCAGACGGGTCTTATCCCAACGATGACACAGGTCATTCAGCTGATTATGATTGTCAATCAGATCCTGACTGGCATTACCGTTCATGGTGATCTCATTGGACAGGCCCCAAACCACGATGGAAGCATGATGGTAGTTCTGGGCAATCAGTTCTTTCATCTGGGAAATGGTGTTGGCACGGCCATCTTCCATGTGACGGGAAATATAAGGAATCTCCGCCCAAATCACCAGCCCCTTCTCATCGCACAGATCATAAAAATGCTGGTCATGCTGATAATGGGCCAGACGAATGGTGGTAGCCCCCAGCTCCATAATCAGATCAATATCTTCTTCATGATGCTCCGGCAGCAAAGCATTCCCCACGCCCCAGCGATCCTGGTGACGGGATACACCTCGCAGCGGGTACTCCTCCCCATTCAGAATAAAACCATTGTCCGGATCAATCCGGAAGGTACGAAAACCAATGCGAGTCTTCACATCATCCAGCACTTCGCCATTTTCCACGATTTCGGCCTCAACCGTATACAGATAAGGGTCCTTACGGCCATGCCACAGATGAATACTGTCCAGCACAATCTTGGCCTTCGTATTATCCGCAGGCACTGTGGTTTCGCCCACAACTTCACCCTGGGCATCCTTCACCACATAATGCAGACTCTGACCATCCTTGGTTCCCTTTACAAAAGCCTTGATCTTGACGGACTTCTCCTCCACATCGGGAGTCACCTTCAAACCGCAGGAGCCATAATACTCCAGGTCAAAATGGGCCTCATTCACTGCGATGATATTCACATTACGATACAAACCACCGTAGAATGTAAAGTCTGCGCTCTGGGGATAGACCCGCTCATTGGCAGAATTATCCACATCAACGATCAGCAGGTTCTCCTCCTGAATATCCGTCAGCTCCACACGCCAAGTGGAATAACCACCATCATGATGGGCAGCCTTTGCTCCATTCCAGTATACATCGGCGCTGGAATTAGCACCGTTGATCTCCAGATAATACTGATCTGCTTCCGGCAGTTCTGCCCTGGTCACATTGCGAACATATACTCCATGTCCACGATAATAGTCTCCGCCGCCATCCTGTCCATCTTGTGCATTCCAGGTATGGGGTAATGTTACCGCCTCCCAATCCTGGGGCATTACAATCGGAAGCTCTGTTCCCTTTTGGAACAACCACTGTGTATTTAATCTAATAACCTGTCTCATTCTTCTACGCCTCCATCAGCAAATGTATGTCTTGCAATCTTAAGCCAACCATCTACCCCCGCATACAATACCTCTTCCGGTACCAAAAAGCATTCATTATGTAGAGGGGCTGTATCACCGGTCCCCAGCCACATCAAAACCCCGGGGGCATATTCCTGATACCGGGCAAAATCCTCTGCAGCATAAGAAGGCTCTACATCGGTATATATATTAGGAAGAAATCCTGCCAGTTCGTCAATAAGCGCTTGATCATTGGCCAAAGGAGGTGTTCCGCCCAACCACTGGACTTCAGCATAAGCACCAAACTCCTGCGCCGCTGCTTCAGCGGCCTCCTGGATTTTCTTTTGCAGACGGTTCTTAACGGACACACTAAAGGTACGCAGCGTTCCGCCCACACTTGCTTCATCCGGCACAATGTTAAACCCATTACCACTGTGAATACTGCCGCAGAACAAAATAATCTTTTCTGTTTCCAGTGACTTAATGACACCTAGCCGGGATACCAACTGCACCGCCGACTGCAGGGCATCGTTTCCTAAATGGGCTTGGGCACAATGGACACTCTTCCCATGAAATATTACCTTAAAAAAGTCGCAGGACGCCATCAAGGCTCCGGTACATGTAGCCAAGGCTCCTTTCGGTACCCCCGGCCACACATGCATAGCAAAGCTAGCCTGCAGATTCTCAGGCAGCACATTTTCTTTTAAGACCAATTCCGCGCCCATGGAGTTTTCCTCTGCCGGCTGGAATAAAAATCGAATATTCTGGGGAAGCTTGGTCCCCTGCAGCAGTCTTGCCGCCTCTAAGAGCATAGCCGTATGGGCGTCGTGCCCACAGGCATGCATCACGCCTTCATGCTGAGACACATAGTCCACACCACTTTTCTCCTGGATGGGCAGTGCATCAATATCCGCCCGAAACAGCAGCCAAGGCAGCTGCTCATCCACCACCAAGTCCGCAATCACACCGGTAACACCTACTCGCTTCGTTTCATATCCCCAACCCTGCAGGGCATATTCAATAAAACACGCCGTTCGATGCTCCTGCTGGGATAACTCCGGGCTGCGGTGCAGACGCTTATAATGTTCAAAAACCATGATTTACTCCATCAACTCGTGAATTACCGGCCAAGTATCATCCGCATAGAAACGATGCACACCCATACCCGTTACCAAGCGTACATCCCCCGAGCAACCGGCCTTTTCGTACATTTTCTTGGCAATCTCATAACTTTCCAGCACGCCTCGCTCCGGGAAAATCGGATCCCGCTTACCGTGGGTAATCACCAGCTTGCGAGGTGCGATCAAACCGGTCAAGTCTCCCATATCAAAATACTTGGCAATTCCGGGAATATAATTACACCCGCAATGCTTCATTCCACCAATGGAATCCCTAAAAGTACAAACGCTGCAAGAGGGGACTGCACACTTAATACGCTCATCCAAACAAGCCACATAGAAAATGGTAGTGCCGCCGCCGGAATTGCCCAGGCACATCAGCTTATCCATATCAAAACAGTCAAAATGGTCTTCCAGCACATCGATTAAACGCATCACATCCCAAGCCCGCTCGCCAATGGCGGTACGGCCCAGCAGCAATGCATTCATGGCTGTACCATGCTTAGCACATCCGGGGGTACCTTCATCACTGCCGCACTCACCCATATAGCGCTGCTCAATGGTAATGGCGGCCCAGCCTTCTGCTACCGCACGAACGGCAAAATCCCGATCCCCACGGATCGACGCTTCATCCCCCTCATACTTGGGCTGCCCCAAGGAAATATGCAT
>JAFUJY010000061.1 GCA_017467985.1 Bacillota bacterium | reverse complement strand
GCAATGCCTGGGACGCCCAGTGTCTGGGGAGAAAGGGGTTGACGACGATTGCCAATCCCCGCACCGGGACTGACGCCTGTGTCTGTAAGCTGAATGGTGGTGTTAACCCTTTGGGTGCTGCGGGCTGCCAGGGCATCGATTAAAAGAATACCATCTGCATGGACACGGTCCTGGATTCCACATATGATATCATTGGTTTCGATCCATGTTTGTCACATAACACCGGGAGCAAAGGCGCAGACGGAACGAAGCTGCTGCTGCAGTTCCAGGGGAACAGCATCCCGCATGTGACGGCTAACCAATAATCCGGAGACAGCCAGGGGGCCGAGAGCATCCGCTGAAACCTCGCGATTGCCCAGGCCCACAACTAAAATTGTGTCAGAATCTTTCAGAGGCAGCATCTGCTGTAATATTGAGGTAAGGATATCCATGATCTCTTCGTGGGCCGTAAGAATATTTTGCCGTAGATATGGATTTTCTAAAGTAATGTAGGTTCCTATAGGCTTGCCCACGATTTGTGCACCGGTTTCGTTGAGGATTTGAACCGTGGAAATTAAAGTGTCAAAGGAGCCTTGGCGCCGGTTTTCAAAAAGAACACCGTCCATTTCACCGGGGGTGGATTCCAACAGGGCTTCCCGGGCCTCCAGGGCCAGATCAGTACGGATAGAGTAGGGCATAGCAGGTCCTCCTTGTATGGATAAAAAGATAATGTATATTTTTATCGAAAAAATTTAAAATATGTATTGACAAAGTCAAGTGTTTGAAGTATAATATCATGCGTGTATGTCCGTTCTATTATTCGTGTCTCAAATGATAGAATCTTTATTATTCAGGAGGAGTAATATCCATGGCAAACATTAAGTCCGCAAAGAAGAGAATTCTGGTTATTGAGAAGAAGACCCTTCGCAATAAGATGATCAAGTCTCAGGTAAAGACCGCTGTTAAGAAGGTACTGGCTGCTATTCAGGCAAAGGATGCTGTTGCAGCAAAGGAGAGCCTGACCGCAGCTATCTCTGTTATCGATAAGGCTAAGTCTAAAGGAATTTTCCACAAGAACACTGCAGCAAGAAAGATCTCTCGTCTGACCAAGGCTGTCAACAAGATCGCTGCATAATTTTCCAAGTAACACACAAAATGAGGACCTGCAGCAGCACTCTCACGGCTTCTGACGGTTCTTTTTTTGTGCTCAAATTCCGCTGCCTTTGTTGGCTCATAATCCCCCACCCCTGTGCATAGATTAGAAGGAAAAGGGGGATGGTGTAATGCGTAGACGATTGAGGCGCAGGAGAAATCTGGGATGGCATCCTGTATGGATTGGGGCTGTGGTGATTGTGCTGCAGCTGTTGGGCGCTGCGGCTGTACAGGGAATTGGTACAGAGGAGAAAGAGGCCGGCGAACCGTTGAAGACGCATCCCGAGATTGTAAAAAATATTTATGAAGAGTCGCGGGATGAGTTTCGGGGATTTCCGGAGATCCAACAGGTGGTATCATCCACCTTTCCGGAGGATATTCGGGATCAATATCCCTTGGAAGCACTGCAGGATTTTGAAAGGCTCAAAGGAATGTATTTATATGATCCGGAATATATTGTCCCCTATCCGGAACTGTTGGATGTAGATGCATTTATGGAGTGGGATTTAAATCTGGATTCTGCTGTGAATGGGCCGCAGATTTTGATTTTTCATACCCATGGCAGCGAGTACTATGCGGATACGGGACCCGGCGGAGTGATTCAGGTGGGGGAGTATCTGGCGCAGTTGTTAGAAGAAGAGTATGGACTACAGGTGATGCATGATATCAGCATTTATGACCAGGATGCCCAAGTGAGTGCCTATGATCTGATGCGGGAGAATGTGGGGCGGATCTTGGACGAGAATCCTTCCATTCAGGTGACCATTGATCTGCATCGGGATGGAGTTGGCGGTGATGGTAGGCTGGTATCGAATATTGATGGGCAGGATGTGGCCCAGCTCATGTGTGTGACAGGAATTAGTTCAGAATACAACTGGGAAACGGGCATGATGGAAGAGACATCTTATTTGTATAATCCCTATCGGACAGCCAACCTGGCTTTTAGTTTTCGAACGAAGATGGCAGCAGATGTAATGTATCCCGGATTGATGCGTAATATGTATTTGTCCACCTATCGATATAGTACATATATGCGGGAAAAAGGGATGCTTTTGGAGGTTGGTGCCCAGGGGAATACCCTGGAAGAGTGTTACAGAGCCATGGAATATTTTGCGCCGGTGTTGATGCAGATACTAAATGGCAAGGGATGAAAAATAGTTCTGGAAAGTTTACTATATTTATGATATAATAAACTGGTAACATATATATGCGGAGATAAAGGAGTTAGGCACCCGATGATGAAACAGGAAAACATTCGGAATTTTAGTATTATCGCACATATTGACCATGGTAAATCCACGTTGGCGGACCGTTTGATCGAAAAGACAGGTCTGTTGACTGCTAGAGAGATGCAAAATCAGGTGCTGGATAATATGGATCTGGAAAGAGAACGGGGTATTACCATTAAGGCCCAGGCCGTTCGCTTGATTTATAAGGCTCAGGATGGGCAGGAGTATGTACTGAACCTGATCGATACTCCTGGTCATGTGGACTTTAACTATGAGGTATCCAGAAGTTTGGCCGCCTGTGAAGGTGCGCTGCTGGTGGTGGATGCGGCCCAGGGTATTGAAGCCCAGACGCTGGCCAACTGTTATCTGGCACTGGATCATGATCTGGAGATTTTACCGGTGATTAATAAGATTGACTTGCCCGCCGCCAACCCGGATTGGGTAAAGCAGGAGATCGAAGATGTAATCGGTCTGGATACATCTGAGTCTCCCCTGATTTCTGCCAAAACCGGTGTGAATATCGAAGAAGTACTGGAAAAGGTGGTGCAGGTTCTGCCCCCACCTAAGGGCGATGTGAATGCACCCCTGCAGGCGCTGATTTTTGACTCTTTGTATGACTCTTATCGTGGCGTAATTGTATTTATCCGTGTGAAGGAAGGCCACATCGCTAAAGGAACTAAGGTGCGGATGATGGCCACAGAGCAGGAGTACGAGGTTGTGGAAGCGGGCTACATGGGGGCCGGACGTTTGATGCCCTGTGAAGATGGTCTGTATGCCGGCGAAGTTGGTTACTTCACTGCCAGTATTAAAGAAGTCAGTCATACTCGAGTGGGAGATACTGTAACAGAAGCGGATCGGCCGGCAGCTGAACCGTTGCCCGGTTATAAGCAGGTGCAGTCCATGGTATTTTGCGGCATGTACCCTGCGGATGGTTCCAAGTACGGTGATCTGAGAGAGGCGCTGGAAAAGTTAAAATTAAATGATGCCTCCCTTTTCTTTGAGGCGGAGACATCCAAGGCCCTGGGCTTTGGTTTCCGGTGCGGTTTTCTGGGACTGCTGCATATGGAGATTATTCAGGAGCGTTTGGAACGAGAGTTTAATCTGGATCTGGTGACCACCGCTCCCGGCGTTGTATATAAGATTTATAAAACCGATGGTGAATTAATCAATCTGTCCAATCCGGCGGATATGCCCGATCCGGTGGAGATTGAATGGATGGAAGAGCCCATGGTGCGGGCAGAGATCATGCTGCCGCCGGAGCATATCGGCAGTATCATGAAGCTATGCCAGGATCGCCGTGGTGAGTATGAAGGTACCGATTATATCGAAGATACCCGTGCGGTGTTAACTTATAAGCTGCCTTTGAATGAAATTATCTATGACTTTTTTGATGCACTGAAGTCTAAGAGCCGTGGTTATGCTTCCTTTGACTATGATTTGATTGGTTATCAGCGTTCAGAACTGGTGCGTCTGGACATGCTGATCAATCGTGAGCCCATCGATGCATTGTCCTTTATTGTGCATGAGAGTAAGGCTTACGAGCGAGGCCGCAGAATCGCTGAAAAGTTAAAGGATGAGATTCCGAGACATTTGTTCGAGATTCCCATTCAGGCAGCCATCGGCAGCAAGGTGATCGCCCGTGAGACCGTTAAGGCTATGCGTAAGGATGTTTTGGCCAAGTG
>JAFUJY010000060.1 GCA_017467985.1 Bacillota bacterium | reverse complement strand
ATGCTCTGGGTACCCTGGGCGGTATAATACGCACATTTGAAAACCGAATCATAATAGGCATAAGAAGCATTGCAGGTAAAGGTATCATAAGCTGAAATATTACCACAATCCAGAGCTGCCGCCGCAAAAATAGGCTTATAGGTGGAACCGGGCTGATAGGTCCCACTCACCGCAAAGTTAGTCCAGATGCCCGGCAGGAAGTCCTCCGAAGACATCATTTCGGTTGTATATTTACTGGTCAAACCAATGACCTTTTCCACATCATTCAAATTAAAGGTGGGATACACCGCCATGGCATACACCTCACCGGTTTGAGGATTCATAATGACGCCACAGGCATTCAGACATTCCTCATCCTGCATGGCCTTCAGCAATGCCTCTTCCAAATAATACTGCACAGTCTGGTCCAATGTCAAGACCAAAGAGTAACCATTTTGTGCATCCACCACTTCTTCACGGTATTCTCCATCACCGGCGGATACCACCATCTTTCGGCCCGCAGTACCGGACAGGGTTTCGTCATACTGGCCTTCGATACCGTAGACACCGTTAAACCCAATGACATGGGCTGCCAGCTCCCCGTTGGGATACACGCGGCTCTGAATTTCTTCATGCCACACACCTGCGATATCGCCGGAATCCATCTTTTCTTCAATCAGTGCCTTCATGCTCTCCGAAATATTCCGTCCGGCAGAAAACCGCTCATACTGACTGTCTGCATATTCTTCTGTCAAATATTTTTCCAAAACAGATGTATCTTTAATTTTCAAAAGTTTTGCCAGTGCCTGAATGGTAGACTGCTGCACCAAACTATCCTCCGCCTGTAAGGCCTTGGGATCAATAATCACATCATATACCCGCTGGCTCTGGGCCAATACGTTATGGTTGCGATCATAAATTGTTCCCCGCAGCGCATCAATCGTACTATCCAGCTGGGCTCCCTGCTGTGCCTGCACCGCCTTGGTGAATTCTTCACCATTCACCACCTGAATCCAGATAATGCGGCCAAACAATCCCGTCATTACGGTCATGATCACCGCAACCACCAGCAGCAGGCGACCTTTATTAAACCCACTGTTACTTTTTTTCTTTGCCATAATATTCACCTGTCAAAAACTATTAGGGCCTGGAAATGAATCTCCAGGCCGCAATCGATCATTTATTTACCAAATAGATGAAACTTAATCTGTGTGGGCTGACGCTCTGCGTCCTGTACAGCCTGCACAGTATAGCCGGTATCCAGAGAACCCATTTGCGTAATCTCGTCATTGTGTGCCTCACGCATTCCCAAATGTCCGGTGGCATAGGCATACAATTCTGCCATCGTCATATTCTCCAGAACCCCTTCTTCCATCACCGCCGTATTCTGCTGCTGGGCTGAGAGTAATGCCTCCTGAAATGCCAGTTCCTGCTTCGCTGTATACAGCTGAGAGTAGGTCATGGCAATCTGCAGCAAACCACCGGCAACAATCAACGCCGCACAGGTTAACAGCACTCTTTTCCACAGCGGAACCTTTTTCGGCTGGGGAGCTTCTTTCTTTATGGGTTTGGGTTGTACAACCCTGATTTCCTCTTCTTCTAATTGATGTGCCAGATTGCCATCATAGGATACTCCTGGCTCAAAATAATCATATACGATATCTCTGGCTTCTGCCGGCATTTCCCTCTGCCCCCTTTATATGCGTTCCGCCACCCTCAACTTCGCGCTTCTGGATCGCGGATTACCTTCGATTTCTTCATCACTGGGCAAAATCGGCTTGCGAGTGACCACCTTCACCACCGGCTTTTTACCACATACACACACCGGGAAATTCTTGGGGCATGTACAGGGATTTTCCAGCTTACGGAAAGTCTGCTTCACAATACGATCTTCCAAGGAATGAAATGTAATAATACAAATGCGGCCGCCCGGCGCCAATAACTGGGCCATGTCGCTGATCGCATCTTCTAGTATGCTCAATTCCTGGTTGACCTCGATCCTCAGAGATTGAAACGTGCGTTTCGCCGGATGAGGTCCATCCTGGCGGGCACCCTTAGGCACCGCCTCTTTAATAATCCGTACCAGATCGCCGGTGGTCTCGATAGGACTTTTTTCTCTTTCCTTAACGATAAACTCAGCAATACGTGCGGACCATTTTTCTTCGCCGTAATCGGTAATGATTCGGCGCAAATCTTCTTTTGAATAAGTGTTTACCACATCTCTGGCCGTAAAATTGGATCGCTGATCCATACGCATGTCCAGCGCCGCATCCTGCATGTAAGAGAATCCCCGTTCCCCGTCATCCAGTTGTTTTGAAGATACACCGAGATCCAGCAGTACCCCGTGTACTGCTTCGATCCCGAGTTCCTGCATAATACTGCGGAAGTTCCGGAAATTGTCCCTCACGATAGTAACATTCCCAAAACCACCCAGTTTTTCATAGCCATTTGCCACTGCAACCTCGTCCTGGTCGATCCCAATGAATCGTCCCTCAGGGGAGAGCTGCTTACAAACCTCTAAAGCGTGCCCTGCGCCGCCCAATGTGCCATCCACATAAATGCCATCAGGACGGATCTGCAAGTTATCAATGCATTCGTCTCTAAGAACTGAAATATGTTTAAATTCCACGATTCTCACCCTCGTTATTCTCTCTTAATTACAGTTCTTACATACCCAGAGCGCTTAACGTACCGGTCCAGGATGCCTCGTCATCGTCATCCTCATCATCGTTATAGCACTTCCATGCATCGTAATCCCACAGCTCCAGATGATTATCCATACCCACCAACATTACATTTTTCTCTATGTTGGCATACTGCTTCAAATCCGCGATGACCAGGATACGCCCCTGCTTGTCCAATGTGGTTGTCTGTGTATTGGAAAAGAACTTTCTCTTAATGCGGCGGTT
>JAFUJY010000059.1 GCA_017467985.1 Bacillota bacterium | reverse complement strand
TATTGTAATTAATCGCCAGATCTGCCGCAACAATAATATTATGGGCGAGCTGGGTCATATGATCGTGCAGACAGAGGGCGGTCGTTCTTGTCCCTGTGGCCAGGAGGGGTGTCTTGAGCAGTATTGTTCCATGACGGCACTGATTCAGGATGCTGTGGAAGGAGCACAGGCCAATCCTGAGAGTGAGCTGCATCGTTTGTACGCTGCCAATAATAAGGTAATGAATGGCGAAGTGATTTTCGCAGCACTGGAGAAGGAGTGTCCCGTTGCAGCGGCGGTGTACGACCGTTTCTTGAACTATCTGGCCCGGGGCATTGAGAGTTATGCCAATATTTTTGGACCGGATGCGGTTGTGCTGGCTGGTGGTGTGACCGTACAGGGCGACAAGCTGCTGAAGCCCCTGAAGGTCAAGTTAAAGAAAGAGGTTCGCATTGAAATCTCCACCCTGCAAAATGATGCAGGTGCATTGGGTGCGGCCTTGTTATAAAATGAAAAACTAAATCGCTGGGAATTGCATTTTAGATAAAGTCGGGGTATAATGTAGATATTACAGGATACACCGACTTTTTGCATAAAGGAGAAGATTTCTCATGGATATTCAACAGATTCGGCAGGAATTTACAGGTCCGTCCCCCCAGTATCGGGGCAAGCCCTTCTGGGCCTGGAACGGAGAGCTGCGTAAGGAAGAATTGCTGCGGCAGGCTGGTATTATGAAAGAAATGAGACTGGGCGGGTATTTTATGCATTCCCGCTCGGGTTTGATTACGGAATATTTGGGTGATGATTGGTTCGACATGATTAATGCGGTGGCGGATGCAGCAGAAGAACAGGGGATGGAAGCCTGGCTGTATGATGAGGATCGTTGGCCCTCTGGGTCTGCGGGGGGCAAGGTGACGGAGGATCCCCAGTATCGCCGCAGGGCCTTGTATGTTTATGAGTCGGATCCGGAAGGGTATGCCTGGAAGGATGACACGCTGGCAGTGTATGTGGCAAAGCTGGATGGTATAAATTTGTGGGCCTATCAGGAATTGACACAGGCGCGGCCAGAAATAAAAGATATTGAAAAAGCCATTGGAATGTTGGCTGCTGAGGCAGAGAAATGTCCCGGACAATGGAAGGTGCTGCGCTTTGCCATTGTGATGGATGCGCCGAATTCCAATTATAATGGCAATACATATATTGATACCATGAGCCGTAAGGCCACGGATCGTTTTATTGAATTGACCCATGAGGAGTATAAAAAGCGGTGCGGGGATCGTCTGGGACGTTCTATTAAGGGGATTTTTACCGATGAGCCGGACCGCGGCCATTGTTTTGATAACCTGCAGGAGCTAGACGGCGTAAAGTCCTGTGCCATCTGCTGGACTGAGGATATTTTTGAGGAGTTTGAAAGAAGGTATGGGTTCAAGGTCCGTCCCCTGCTGCCGGAATTATTTTATCGGCTGCATGGGGAGAAGGTGGCCCCGGTAAAACTCCATTATATTGATCTGGCAGATGCCCTGTTTGTGGAGCGTTTTGCCAAGCCCATCAATGAATGGTGCCAGAAAAATCATATTATTTTTACCGGTCATGTGCTGCACGAGGATTCGTTAATGAACCAGACCGTAAGCCACGGTTCTTTGATGCGTTTTTATGAGCATATGGAGTACCCCGGCGTGGATTGTCTGGGAGAACATAATCGATGTTACTGGATTGTGAAACAGCTGACATCCGTTGCCCGTCAACTGGGACAAAAGTGGCTGTTATCGGAACTGTACGGATGCACGGGCTGGCAGTTTAATTTTAAGTCCCACAAAGCGGTGGGAGACTGGCAGGCCTTGTTTGGAATTAATCTTCGATGCCAGCATTTATCCTGGTATACCATGGAAGGAGAATCCAAACGGGATTATCCCGCATCCATTCTGCACCAGTCCCCCTGGTATAAAGAGTATGCCAAGGTGGAGGATTATTTTGCCCGATTTGGTTTGGTGATGTCCGAAGGTCGTCCGGAGTGTGATGTGCTGGTAATCAATCCCATTGAGTCGGTATGGTGTCAGGCCTATATGGGCTGGTCTAATTGGATTTTTAATAATTCACCGGATATTGCACCTTATGAGGAGCGCTATGCCCGTTTGTTCCATATGCTGGCAGATCATCAGATTGACTTTGATTATGGCGAAGAGGAAATGATGAGCCGGCTGGCATCCGTGGACGAAAATGGCGTGCTGCGTGTGGGTAAGGCTGAATATCATACGGTCATTGTAACCAATATGCTGACCATCCGTCCCAGCACAGTGGAGCTGTTAAAGATCTTTATGGAAAAAGGCGGACGGGTAATTTTCGCTGGGGACCTTCCCCGGTATGTGAATGCAGTGGCGTCACAAGTGCCAGCACAACTGGCAGAGATGGATGGCGCTCTGCGGATTGATTTTAACGAAGAAGCACTGGTACATGCGGTGCGCCAGTTTTCTAAAGCCTATGTCAGTGTGAGCAATTCTCGGGGAGAGACGGAAAAAGCGGTGTTTGCCCAGGTGCGCAGGGATTTTGGCGGAGACGCTCTGGCAGTTGTGGTGCTCAATACGGACCGGGAGAATGCCAGAAAGGATCTGACCTTACACTTGGCAGTGCCAGCAGGCTGCAATGTGCAGGAGTGGGATCTTGAAACCGGACACCGGTACCAGGCCACAGACTGCGAAAAGACTGGGGAAATGCACATTCCATTTTCCCTGGAAGCTGCCGGAACCAGATGTTTTGTGCTGGCAAAGGAAAAAGAAAATCTGCCAGTACGAAAGCAGGGGCATGTGGTCACAGAGCAGCAAATCACGGGTATGTTTGATTATGATCTGGATGAACCCAATGTGTGCGTTTTGGACTGGGTAAAGTGGCGCTGGGCCGATGGAGACTGGCACGAGGAAGCAGAAGCGCTCAAGGCGGATCAACAGGTGCGTTCGGCGTTAGGCATTGAACATCGGGGCGGGCAGATGCTTCAGCCCTGGTTTTCGAAGCTGAATTATACCCAGGAATATGGTGCGCTGGAACTGTCCTATGAATTTTTTGTTGAGACGTTGCCCGCGGGCGATGTGTGGCTGGCAGGAGAACGGCCGGAGCTGAACTGCTATAAGGTGAACGGCGTGCAGCTGGCATATGAAGACATAAATGATATTTGGGTGGATGAATGTTTTAAGCGAATGCGTGTGCCAGTAGGTACACTGAAATTGGGCCGCAATGAAGTGACAGTAAATGTAATGTTTAAGCGGACCACCAATATCGAGGCACTGTACTTAGTTGGTGATTTTGGTGTGGACATTGATAGGCGCAGACGGACACTGACAGCCATGCCGGCAAAGCTGGGATGTGATAACCTGGCAGAGTACCATCTGCCATTCTATACGGGCGGCGTGACTTATCATTTGCAGCCGAAGCAGTATCAAGGACTGGCAGAGGACATGGACCGGGTAGTATTGTCTCCCGTGGACTGGACCGGCGGCTGTGTAAAAGTGCAGGCCGCGGGCAAAACCACGATCTTGGGCTGGGAACCTTATGAAGCGGATGTGACAGAGGCCTACCAGTCCGGCAGTCCCATAGATGTGACAGTGGTGGGTACACGACGGAATGTCTTTGGCCCGCTGCATCAAATTCCGGTACTGGCAGAGTCCTACGGTCCCCGTAATTTTGTCACTTCCGGTGATGGTTGGACGGATGATTACAGCTTGCTGGATAGCGGCTTGCGGGGAATCAGTATAAAAGGAGTTAAAAATGATTTATAAAAATGCGAAGGTAAATGGTCAGCTGGTAGATATCCAGGTGACAGAAGGTAAAATTGCGGGTATTGGGCATTATGATGGCGAGGGGACGGACCTGGCAGGAGCCAAGGTCTACCCAGGCTTGGTAGATGTCCACTCCCATGGCTGCATGGGGCATGATACCATGGATGGTGCCGGTATGGATGTAATGTGCCAGTACATGGCGCAAAATGGCGTAACATCCTGGCTGGCAACCACCATGACCATGGATATGGAGACCATCAAGAAGATCACCGATGTGCTGCCCGCATGCCCCGATGGCACCCAGGTGCTGGGATACCATTTGGAGGGTCCTTACATCAATGCCAGATACAAAGGGGCCCAGAACGGAGACTATATTATCCCGCCCAGTCTGGAGGAATTTTGCCAGCTGCAAAATATTTTGCTGGTAACTGTAGCTCCGGAAGTGACCGGTGCCATGGATTTTATCGAGAAATGCCCGGCTGTGGTGGCCTTGGGGCATACGGCGGCGGACTATGGTTGTGCCAGTGAGGCTATGGAACGGGGGGCAAAATGTTTAACCCATACCTTTAATGCCATGCCAGGTCTGCATCATCGGGATCCGGGGCCGGTGGGGGCGGCCATGGATAAAAAAATCTATGTGCAGGTGATCAGCGATGGCATTCACATTCATCCCGGGGTGGTGCGGATGCTGTACAAGGTCTTTGGAGCCCAGCGAATGGTGCTGATCAGTGACAGTATGCGGGCAACGGGACTGTCAGATGGTGAGTATGACCTGGGGGGCCAGTTGGTATATGTAAAGGAAGGAAAAGCCAGACTGGCAGATGGTACCATTGCCGGCAGCACTTCTAATTTGATGCAGTGTGTCCGCAAAGCCATTGAATTTGGCGTGACAGAGGAGGATGCCTTCAAGATGGCATCCCAGACTCCGTGTGAAATGCTGGGACTGAATAAAGGAAAACTGGCAGTGGGATATGATGCGGACTTTGTGGTAGTGGATGATCAGCTGGCAGTACAGAAAACCATCATTGGTGGAAAGGTAGTGTATGAAGCAGAATAATGCCATCAAGTGCACGCAGAATATGTATGTGCTGCACAGCGTACTGGAATATTTTATCTCCATGCTGGTATCGGGGTCGTATCTGGCCACGTTGACATCCTATGTGGGAATATCCGATGGACTGACGGGCATACTATCAGCCTCCATTTCCCTGGGATGCCTGTTCCAGTTATTCAGCGTCTTCTTAAAGCGGGGCAGTGTAAAAAAGACGGTTATCATCCTTACCATGAGCAATCAGCTGTTATTTTTGATGCTGTACATTATCCCGTTATCTGGCATGGAAAATCAGCCGGCGGTTATTCTATTTGTGGTGAGTATCCTGGCAGCGTATCTGCTGTCAAACATGGCAAGTCCACTGAAAACCAACTGGTTTATTTCCATGGTGGAGGAACATAAACGGGGCGTTTATTCTGCTAAGGTGGAGATATTTTCGCTGATCACCGGCATATTCTTTACATTTATTATGGGCAGTACGATTGATTATTTTAAGGCTCAGGAGCAGATGGAGACCGCGTTTATCGTGTGCGGAATAACGCTATTTGGTTTGATGGTGATCAACGGCCTGGCATTGCTGTTATCCGCAGAACCTGAGAAAAAAGCGGGCAATCATGCCAGTCCCTTGAAGGAGATGCTCAGTACATTTCGAAATAAAAATGTACTGAAGCTGACAGGGCTGTATAGTCTGTGGTATATTGCCAATTTTATTTCTACGCCCTTTTATGGCACATATCAGATCAAAGAACTGGGATTTAGTCTGCAGTTTGTGTCGGTGCTGACCATGATTTACAGTATTGTCCGTTCTGGCATTTCGCCGGTGTGGGGAAAATATGCGGACAAGCATTCTTTTGGAAAGATGATCCGGTTGTGCTTTTGCGTGGCTGGCACGGCTTTCTTTATCAACATGTTCACAGTGCCAGCCAATGGCCGCATATTTTTTACATTGTATTTTGCGATTTTCGCAGGGGCAATCGGTGGCATCAATAATGCCATTACCAATCTGGTATTTGAAATGGTGCCGGAGGAGATTCGTTCGAATGCGCTGGCACTGACCAAGGCCATATCAGGCATGGTGGGTTTCAGCGTTACGCTGGTGGGCGGTTGGCTGGTAGAATATATTCAGGGTAATGGAAATATGTTTTTGGGACAGAATGTGTATGCCCAGCAGATCATGTCCGGCATTGCATTTGTGTTTGTGGTGATATGTATTGTGTATGTAACGCTGGTAATAAAACCAAAAAAGTGAGGGAATTACAATGAACGACCCAATTTTAACTCAGTACCAGGTGCGAAAGTCTAATAAAGAAAAGACGGCCTTTATTGATTATTTGAAAAATCGTCTGAATGATTATGATATAACAGTAGAAGAAAATGGGAAAGGCGTATTTAAGAGCCGCAATATTGTGGTGGGAAACCCTGAGGAAGCCCAAGTGATCCTCACAGCCCATTATGATACCTGTCCGGTGATTCCTTTTCCAAATCTGATGGCACCCACCAATCCGCTGATTTTTATTGCGTACCAGCTGTTACTGGTGGTGATTATGGTACTGATAGGGGGCGTATTTGCAGTGCCAGCCTTTTTACTAAGTCATGATCCGTTAATTACATATTATGCCTTTCTGGCAGGTCTGCTGCTGTTTTTGGGCCAGGTGATGTTCGGCTATCCCAACAAACATACGGCCAACGACAACACTTCCGGAATCATTGTGCTGACACAGTTTTTGGAGAGACTGCCCCAGGCATGTCGTGATAAAATTTGTGTGGTTTATTTTGATAATGAAGAAAAAGGACTGCTGGGATCCTCTGCCTTTGCCAAGGCCCACGAGGAAGTGACCAAGACAAAATTGCTGGTAAACCTGGACTGCGTGGGGGATGGCGACAACATTGTGTGCATGGCGAAGTTCAAGGCTCGCAAGGAGCCACTGTATGATCTACTGGCAGAGTGCATGCAGGAGAGCGCCGGCAGCTTTGACGGGCGGTTCCTGCAAAGGAAAATGAAATTTATGATGTTCCCATCGGATCAGGCCCATTTTGCCAAGGGCGTGGGCATCTGTGCCCTGCGCAAATCACCGATTGGCATGTATTGTGCCAGAATCCATACGCCCATGGATACCCGGTGCCGGGAAGAAAATGTGGAATATTTGGTGACCGGATTGAAAAAATTTGCAGAAAGGATGGAGTAAGATGGATAAAAGGGTACAACAGCTAATAGAATATTATCTTAAAATTTCGGATAAGCCGGAGGCTCAGTTCCAATTGGGGGAACTGTACGCATCTGACGCTGTCGCAGACTATAAAGAAGCGTTGGTGTGGTATGAATTGGCAGCGTATTGGGGACATCCTGGTGCGCTAAAGCGATTGGGAGACTGGTATTATGAGGGAAAATATGTGTCAAAGGATATACGAATAGCAATCAAATCATACCAACAGGCGATGGAACAGGGGCGAACAGATGTCCTTACCAGGCTTAACTATGTGAAAGAAATGATAGAGGCTCCATTGGATCTGGAAAAGATTCAAACGCTGAAGAAAGATTGCCGCTTTGATGAGTTAGAAGAGTATTTGCTGCTGTACGAACAGCTGCAAGATACGGAAGCATTTTATCAATTGGGTGAGTTTTATGCAAGTGGCCCCAAGCAAGATGATAAAAAGACCCTGGCATATTATGAAAAGGCGGCAGAGCAGGGGCATGTAGAAGCGATGGTCAAAGCATACTACATGTATGGTAAAGTGGGTTATACGAAAGATGAACGTGTAGTTCAAAAATATTTTTCCAAAGTGATTGAGCAGTGTGGTACGTATGTGGATGAGATATTCGCGTTGGGCATGAGGGATTATACAAAAGGCAGGACAAAAAAGCTTTCATTTTTCCGGGAAGCTGCGGATCGGGGGCACGCGTATGCACAGATGATCGTAGCTGTAGATTCTATGCCAGACCTGGAACGGGCGTGTGAGTATCTGGAGCGTGCAACAGAAAATGGACAGCGGGGATTCAAATATGCCGGCATGCATGGTTTAGGGACGGAGATTGAAAAAAATGTAAGGCGTCAGTGTTTTGTACTGGCAAAGCAATATAAAATGGCCGTGGCTCAGTACCAAGCGGCTTGGGACTTTGAACAGAACAAGGATTATAAGAGTGCGGCAAAGTACTATGCAAGGGCTGCGCAGCAAAATTATCGAGACAGCCAGGTGCGATATGAGCTGGCATTAGCTGAGGCCGAAAAGGCTGAAGAAGATGAAAACTTGGCTGCTGATAGCAATACGCCTGAACCGCAGCAGGATCCTCAAACCATGGATTTCGATTTGATCAAAAGCCTGGAGCAGAAAAAGCAGTATCTCACTCTATTTGAGTATGTTCAAAGTTTTGTTAAGAAAAAAGAGGACCCGGAAGCGCTGTATTGTCTGGGAAAGTATTATGGAGAAGGTCACGGAGAAGGTCTCGGTGCGATAAAGAGGGAACGCAAAGCAATGGACTATTATGCCAGGGCCGCAAAGTTAGGCCATGAAGGGGCTCAATATATGATGGGTGAGATGTACTATTCTGCTGGGTCCATGGATGAGCGTTCAAAAGCCGCGAAGTATTATTCTCTGGCAGCCCAGCAAGGGAATTTGAAGGCTCAGGTTAGACTGGGAGAGCTGTATTATAAGGGAGAAGTTGTACCCAAAGATATCTCTAAAGCGGTATATTATTATGAATTGGCGGCTCAAAAGGGATATCATACCGACAAAAAACTGATGCAAAAACTGAAATGGATTTTGGCAGAACCTCTGGATCTGGCCAAAGTAGAAGCACTGAAAGAAGCCAATAAGTCAAAGAAGCTGGTGGAGTATTTACTGAGATATGAAGATGGCGATGATGGGGAACCGATGTTCCAGCTGGGCGAGTATTATTTGAGTTGTAAAGATAACGATAAAGCATTGCAGTATTATGAAAAAGCAGCCCAGTTGGGCCATGTGGGGGGAATGCTTCAGGCAGGATGTATGCATAGCAAGGTGACATACCAGAAGAAAAAGGCTCAGGAATATTTTGCTAAGGCTGCGGCGCAGAACGATCCGGATGGTCTGTACAATCTGGGCGTAATGTATATGGATGAGTGGTATTATCAGAAAAATCGTCCGGAAGCATTAAAAAACTTTGAAAAGGCAGCCCAGACGGGCCATGAATATGCTTCACTGGTGGTGGCTTCATATTACGGTGAAGGCAATATGGTGAAAAAAGATATGGAAAAAGCTGCACATTATATAGCTCTTGCTGTGGAAAATGGACAGAGAGAATTCCGCAATACCCGCATGGATATTTCAAAAAGCGCATGGAATAAGGATGTAAAGGTCATCTGCCGGCAGGTGGCGGAGCAATCTGATTTGCCGGCGCCTAAGTATCTGGTTGGCTGCGATTTGGTGAATGAAGGTAATTATGAAGATGCCTTGCGCTTTTTTGAAATGCCGGTACAGCAAAATTATCATGATGCCCGAGAATGGTATGATAAGGCAGTTGTGCTTCATCATATGAAAATAGAAC
>JAFUJY010000058.1 GCA_017467985.1 Bacillota bacterium | reverse complement strand
TTCCTTCAAAGAATTCGATATCCTTGCAGTCCTCGGTCAATGTTACGATCGCCTTCTTGGTCTTAGCAGTCTTTCCAACGATCATACCTCTTCTTCTGTTCTTGCCTACGATATTCATAGTGCGGACATCCTTGACCTTGGCGCCCTCGAACATCTTTTCTACCGCCTCGCGGATCTGAACCTTGTTAGCTTCAGGAGCAACCAGGAAGGTGTACTTCTTCTCAGCCATCAGATTCATGCTCTTCTCAGTTACAACCGGTTTCAGCAGTACGTCATAATACTTAATATCAGCCATTACGCAAAAACCTCCTCGATCTTAGCGACCGCATCCTTCGTTGTGAAGAATGTCTCATACTTCAGGATGTCGTATACATTGATCAGTTCAGCGGGAGTAGTCTTAACACCCGGGATGTTACGAGCGGACAGAACTACGTTTTCGTTCTCGCCGTTCAGTACGATCAGAGCCTTCTCAATCTTGAACGCATCCAGTACCTTCTGCATGTCCTTTGTCTTGATAGCTTCCAGAGTCAGCTGATCCAAAACAATGAACTTCTCTTCCTGAACCTTGCTGGTCAGCGCAGACTTCAGAGCTACGCGACGAGCCTTCTTATTAACCTTCTTGGAATAATCACGCGGCTTCGGAGCGAATACCACGCCACCGCCTACCCACTGAGGAGAACGGGTGCTACCCTGACGGGCACGGCCGGTACCCTTCTGACGATACGGCTTCTTGCCGCCGCCGCTAACTTCTGCACGAGTCTTAGTGCTCTGTGTTCCCTGACGATCATTTGCCAGATGAGCCACAACTACTTCGTGCATGGCATGTTCGTTTACTTCTACGCCGAAGATCTGATCATTCAGCTCGATCTCACCACATGCCTTGCCGTTCATATCATAAACAGCTACTTTCGCCATGATTACAGCCTCCTTTCAAGTATTACGCCTTTACGCTGCTAACGATTGTGATAACAGCCTTCTTCGGTCCCGGTACGGAACCCTTTACCAACAGCAGATTCTGGTCTGCATCCACGCGTACAACCTCCAGGTTCTGTACTGTGCGAGCTACATTACCCATCTGACCGGGCAGCTTCTTGCCCTTAAATACACGACCGGGGGTGGTGGAAGAACCAAGAGAACCTGCATGACGATGATACTTGGAACCATGCTCCATCGGTCCTCTGCCAAATCCATGACGATGGATGGCGCCCTGATAACCTTTACCCTTGGAAATGCCGCTAGCGTCAATCTTGTCGCCAACTACGAACATGTCAGCCTTGATAACGTCGCCAACCTTGTAGTTCTCGGCGTCATCCAGCTTCAGCTCTTCCAGCATTCTCATTACTTCTACGCCAGCCTTTGCAAACTGACCCTTGTCCGGCTTGTTAACCAGCTTCTCACGAATCTCGCCGAAACCAACCTGTACGGCGCTGTAACCATCGTTTTCAACTGTCTTAACCTGTGTAACAACACAGGGACCGGCTTCCAGGACTGTAACCGGAATCATCTCGCCGGTTTCCTGGTCGAAGATCTGTGTCATACCGATCTTCTTTGCTACGATCGCTTTCTTCATACTTCTTACCTCCTAATAATCTACAGCGGATCCTTTCGGATCATTCTAGGTCATTAGCACCCACTTCGCTGAGAGCGGGCCCTCCTGCCTCGGTACCGCAACCCTGGTACATGCAGGCGTTGATCTATATCAACTTCAATAACCTTCTTACTTCATCCTGCCTCAAACATCGTTTCTGAAGCAATCTCCCGAACATTCGATTCTCCTGCAGTCCCGGCCTGGCCGGCTTACCGGAAATCCAGTGGTTCTTACCTATTATATAAGGAAGAGATTAGTTGTTCTTCAGATTAACTGCGATGTCAACGCCAGCCGGCAGGTCCAGCTTCATCAGCGCTTCAACGGTCTTGTCAGACGGATTCAGAATGTCTACCAGACGCTTATGTGTTCTCTGCTCGAACTGCTCACGAGCATCCTTGTACTTGTGAGTCGCACGCAGGATGGTGATGATCTCCTTGTGGGTAGGCATCGGGATAGGACCGCTTACCTCTGCACCACTCTTCTTAGCTACCTCCACAATCTTCTGAGCGGACTGATCGATCAGCTGATGGTCATAAGCCTTCAAACTAATTCTGATTTTCTGATTTGCCATAAAAAAACAGCCTCCTTTTCTTCGCACTTTGCGGTACGACTTTCAGCGACTGTACACTCACCCGTGTGTATCGTGTACCCTCAAAATATAAAAGGCACAATGCCACACTCTTTGATCAATTGTACAGTGACCTCATCGTCGGTTTCTTGAACCTGACATTCGCTCGGCGGAAATTACCGGTAACTTACCGCAACCTCCCGCGTCATCGCTCTCAATGCCACAGCGAGAATTATTATATCATATCTTTCAATACATTGCAAGTGTTTTTTTAATTTTTTCAAAAAATTTTTGAGCGAATGGGATGTCCCCCATTCGCTCTCTCTTAAAACAAAGTTGTAATGATCCACGGCAAACCATACGTAAAGAAACTCATGATAGCCGCTGCCAGGCACACACCCAGCGCAATAGCCGGGAACGCCTTTTTCACCGTGATGCCCAACATAGAGGCAATCAAAGTACCGGTCCACGCACCGGTTCCCGGTAACGGGATTCCCACAAAAAGCAGCAGACCCCAGAATTCATATTTGCCAATCTGCTCGCTCTTCCCCATCGTTCTTGCTTCAATCTTCTCTACCAGCCCCTTCAGCGGTCCCTTCTTAAGCCAATTAAAAATAGGTGTAATCAGCCACAGCACAAAGGGGACCGGCAGCATATTTCCTAGCACACTAATCCACAAGGCCGTCAAGTAAGGCACACCCAACAGGGCTGCTGCTACCAAACCGCCCCGCAGCTCTAATATGGGCAGCATAGAAATAAAAAACGTAACAAATTCGCCCGGAACTCCCTGCATGAATTCCGTAATCCACTGAATTAATGATTCCATCTTCATACCTCTTTTATCAATAATGATCTTTTCGATTATATCATATTCGTATCAAATAATCAACCATCCGCATTCTTAAAAATCTTTGATTAACCATAATAACAACCCGCACAGCGCTCCCTGCACACATTTTGCCAGCAAATACCTTCCGCCCGAGAAGGATGTGTTCTGCAAAACCGCACAGGTCTGGGAATATACTGCAAAACCACCCATACTCACCAAGGCTCCCGCCAAGGGTACTGCCCACTCCAAGGGCAATTCTTTTATCAGCGCCACCCCGTTTGTCATCTCCAGCAATCCATAAAAGTATTCGCCCCCCGGCCACAGATATGTCCCCAAACGAATCAAGACGCAGTACAACATCATGAAGCCACCCACAGTCACCATGACCGAAGCTGCTTCCGATACACATTCCCCCAGCACTGCCCCCATGGCTCGCCGCTGCCTTTTTTCTTCTATTATAATAGGAAAGATTTCACCTCGATTTTTGCGGCCAAAAATCACGGCACACCCCAGTGCTGCCAACAGATGGGCAATCAATATTTTATATCCAATCACCGCCGAGTTAAACATCCCCACACCAACGGTTCCCACCACAAACAACGGCCCCGAGTTATTGCAAAAACTCATCAACCATTGCAGGCGTGAGGCGCTGATCCTCCCCTGCCGATACAACACTTCCACCATTTTGGCTCCCCCGGGATACCCTGCTAACATTCCACTCAAAAAGACCGCCGGCCCTGAAGCTCCGCCCTGTCCCAAACCATTTTTCATGGCAAATAAAATGCATACCATAAAAGGAAACTGAGCCGGCAGCACATTTTGATACCATAGCAGCAGCCCTTCCCTGGCCCCGGAAAGGGTTACCCCCGGAAAGACCAGCATCAACAGTGCCAGCAGCAACACCGGAATGATTTTCTGCATAAAAAGAACCCCCGCACCCTCTCTAACAAGAGATATGCAGGGTTCTCATTTTTATGTTATTAGTTGGAACGATTTACATTCAGTTCCTTACGGTTCTGCTGCAGAATCTGACGCTTCTGATCCATAGCACCGTTGAAATTCTGAATGTTACCCTGGTACTCCTTCAGAATATTCTCGATGGAGCCAACGGTGAAGTCGCTCATGCGCTTCATCTGCTCATCCACCTGCTGCAGCAGGTCATCGGCATATTCCTTAGCACCAATCTTCATGTCGCGGGCTACCTTCTTGGAAGCCTCTACGATTTCTTCTGCCTGAGCATAAGCACGCTTGGTAACTTCATGCTCATTCACCATGTTGCTGCGCTCTTCTTCTGCGGCGGCAATCTTAGCATCTGCTTCCTTCTGAGCATCTGCCAGAATACGATTCTTCTCTTCCAGTACCCACTTGGACTGTTCAATCTCGGTGGGAAGACGCAGACGAATCTCCTTTGTAATTTCCAAAATCTCTGCTCGCTCTACCATTACCTTATCACTAAAGGGTACAGCCTTAGCCTGCTCCAAAATTTCATCGATTGAGGAGAGCAAATCCTCAATTTCTACCTGTCGATCCACTGCCATTGTCTTTACCTCCTAAGATTTTCTCAATGATGTTAATTGCTTCCTGGGGCACCAGATGACTGATGTCACCACCATGCCTCAAAATATCCTTCACCACCGTGGAACTGATAAAGGAATACTGCACGTTCGTGCAGAGAAAGATCGTTTCCATTTCAGGATACAGATCGCGATTCGCCTGAGCCATCTGCAGTTCATACTCAAAGTCAGATACTGCACGCAGCCCCTTTACTACCGTCCGCGCTCCGTTCTGCTTTAAGAAATCCACCAGCAGTCCGGTAAAAGGAACAATCTCCACATTCTTCAGATGGGTTGTCCCCGCCTTTAAAATCTCGATACGCTCCTCCAGGGTAAACATGGGCATCTTATTCGCATTCACCAATACTGCCACAATCAGACGATCCGCCAATTTCGCTCCCCGTTCAATAATGTCCAGATGCCCCTTGGTCATCGGATCAAAACTGCCCGGATATACTACTACTTTCACTGTTCTCTCCTTACTCCCTCCGCAGCAGTGTAAACTTCGTGATACGATAGCTCTTGCTCTTGACGATGTTCACGCCCTCAGGCACTGCAAACTCCGTCTCAACCGCAGACTCTACCACAATCAGTCCACCCTCCGCTAACAGACCTTTTTCCATTACTTCACGACAAACCAGTTCTTCATACCCCTTGCGATAGGGCGGATCCAAAAAGATCACATCAAACTGGGCCTGTTCCCGCGCCAAACGACTCAGCGCACTCAGTACATCCTCCGCCAAAACCTGTCCCTTCTCCTGAAGCTTCGTCTTGGCCAGATTCTTATGAATACAATCGACCGCCTGCCGTCCGGACTCTACAAAAACTGCCTTTTGGGCACCTCTGGAGAGCGCCTCCAAACCTGCTGCTCCGCTGCCGGCAAACAAATCCAGAAAACGACAGCCAGGCAATTCAAACTGGATACTGGAAAAAACTGCTTCCTTGCGGCTATCCGATGTGGGTCTGGTATCCAGCCCCTCCGGCACCACAAGTTGTATCCCCCGGGCCGACCCGGCAATGATTCTTGGCATATTACCTTGCCTCCTGTCCTTTCCCAATATAAATATATACATTTTTATTTTATATGATTTCTGCAAAAAGTCAAGGCTTTTATTCGAAAAACCTGTATCTTCCATAAAAAAAAGAACCTTTGCAGACTGCAGAGGTTCCTGTTTTTGTCTTATTTATTATAGAAGAGATCCCATAACTGTTTGCTGGGAGCGGGAATCACAGTGGTATCCACCAATTTAGAACCCACACGATTATCCCGGATCGCCGCCTCAATGGAAGCCTGCACCGCTGCCACTTCACCAACAAAGATGACATAGCCTTTACCACCCAAATGCTGGGCCAGGCCAATCTTAACCACGTTGGACTGGGCTGCCTTCACACCCTGATCTGCTGCAACCAATGCTGCCGCTGCAGTCCAGGTCTCCACAATACCCATGGCATTGGTCTCCTGATAGGGATACCGATTCACCAGCGCATCAAATACCTGGTCATCAGGATTGCCCAACAGGAAGGTATCCACCACATAGTCACCGGAGAAGCTCTCTGCGCGATCCAATGCAGCGCGCACAGCAGAAATACTGCCGCGAATAATAATGATGAATTTACCGGGACAGGCTGTGGTTGCAGTGACATATTCCACTGCCGCAGTCTTCACCAGCTGATCGGCCGCTTCAAATCCGCGGGCGATGCTTTTTAACTCTAACATGCCCAGTGCGCGAAATTCTTCCATGACTTACTCCTTACTTAATAAAAATCTCTTCCGGATTGTCGATAATTCCTACGATGGCTGCATCGGTAGAAGAATTCTCAGAACCACTCTGCATACGAGCAGCGCTGCCCAGTGCCACCAGCACCAGATCTTCAATACCTGCACCAGCCTGGTCCACCGCTACCAGACGCTGGGTCTCGCCCATAACAGGCAGAGTCTCTACGATCATGAACTTACTTCCGATCAAATTACTGTTTTTACGTGTTGCCACCACGGTACCAATGACTTTCGCAATCAACATAGCTCTTACCTCGTTAAACCAGGCCAAGCCGGCAGAATCCCTGCCGGCCGACCTATGAATTATTTTTACAGTACCAGGGGCAGCATCTCACCATTCTTGATGCCAAGGCCATTGGCTTCATCGGTGTCGATATGCATCTCCGTTGTGAATGTAGGATCCACACGAACCGGCACATTTTCAAGCAGTCCGCCGCGGGAGCTGGGAGCCTGTACGCAGACAACCTGCTTGTCATGCAGACCAAACTTAGCAGCCTCTTCGGGAGACATATGAATGTGACGCTGAGCCACGATACAGCCTTCCTTCAGAGAAACAGCACCCTTCGGTCCAACAATGGTAATGGGAGCGGAACCCGCCAGATCACCGGAAAGTCTTACCGGAGCCTTTACGCCCAGTTTGATACAATCGGTGGCGGATACTTCCACCTGAGTCGCCTTACGCAGGGGACCCAGCACTCTCACATTTTCAATGGGGCGAAGCTTCAAACCAATAATGGTTACGGTCTCTTTGGCCGCATACTGTCCGCCCATCAGCTCCTTAAAAGGAGTCAGTTCGGAACCCTTACCAAACAGGGTATCCATATCCTCGCGGGACAGGTGAACATGTCTTGCAGACACGCCCACCTTCACGCTCTTAGAAGAATCAGCTTCTAAAGTACGTCCGCCTAACTGCTCCAGAATGAGCTGAGTAATCTCCTGCACTAATCTCTCATTCTGCAAAGTAATCACCTGAACCTTTCAGGAAGAATTACTTCAGAGTGGGCAGAATCTTCTCTACGTCGCCGTGAGGTCTCGGAATTACATGAACAGCGATGATTTCGCCCAGGCTCTGAGCAGCGTTGGAACCAGCTTCGGTAGCAGCCTTAACAGCGCCAACGTCGCCACGAATCATAACAGATACCAGACCGGAACCGATCTTCTCAGTACCAATCAGAGTAACGTTTGCAGCCTTAACCATTGCATCGGCAGCCTCGATAGCAGCTACCAGACCTCTTGTCTCAATCATACCCAATGCTTCCATTGTAAAAATCCTCCTTGATTATTCGTCAAACTTAAAATTATACTTATGTGCACTAATTTCGATCTGTCTCATGATCTCCGGATGGGGGTTAGCAATAACCGCCTTGGCAGCCACTTTGCGGATCGATTGTCTTTCAGCTGCCTCTAAAGCAGCCTCTACTGCGGATACTTCACCCTGGATCACGATGGTTACCAACCAACCGCCCAGCTTTTTCTCCCATGTCAAGAACTTGACATTTGCAGCCTTTAACATTGCATCCACGGCAGTCAGCGCCGGGACATAACCCTGCAGTTCAAACAAACCTATAGCTTGCATCTACTGCCGCTCCTTTCGTTGTAGTTGTGATTAGTCCAGAGTAGGCAGAATCTTTTCTACATCACCGTGGGGTCTGGGGATTACATGTACAGCGATGATCTCACCCAGCTTCTGAGCAGCGTTGGCACCAGCTTCAGTAGCAGCCTTAACAGCACCTACATCGCCGCGAACCATAACGGATACCAGACCGGAACCGATCTTCTCGGTACC
>JAFUJY010000057.1 GCA_017467985.1 Bacillota bacterium | reverse complement strand
GTATCAAAGGCCGTCATGGCTGCTATGGGGTCTCCGTTGACAAATAAATATGCGGAAGGCTATCCGGGCAAGCGTTATTATGGCGGTTGTACTTATGTGGATGTGGCTGAAAATCTGGCCATTGAACGTGCAAAGGAACTTTTTGGTGCAGAGCATGCCAATGTGCAGCCTCATTCCGGTTCTCAGGCAAACTTTGCAGTTTATTTTGCTTTCTTAAAGCCCGGTGATACTATTCTGGGTATGAACCTGGCCCATGGCGGTCACTTGACCCATGGCAGCCCGGTGAATATGTCCGGTGCTCAATATAATATTGTAAGTTATGGTGTTAGTGAGGAAACCGGCTGTATTGATTATGATGAAGTGGAGCGTATTGCAAAGGAGTGCAGCCCCAAGCTGATCGTGGCCGGAGCCAGTGCTTACTCCAGAATCATTGACTTTGCCCGTTTCCGTCAGATTGCTGATATGGTTGGCGCTTATCTGATGGTGGATATGGCCCATATTGCCGGTTTGGTTGCGGCAGGTCTTCATCCCAGTCCGGTACCCTATGCGGATGTGGTAACTACTACCACTCACAAGACTCTGCGTGGTCCCCGAGGTGGTATGATTCTGTGTAAAGCAGAGCATGCCAAGGCCATCGATAAGGCGATTTTCCCCGGCATCCAGGGTGGTCCACTGTGTCATGTGGTAGCCGCCAAGGCAGTTTGCTTCCACGAGGCGCTGCAGCCTGAGTTTAAGGAATATCAGCTGCAGATCGTTAAGAATGCAGCTGCACTGGCTGAGGCTTTGGTGGAACACGGTTTTGATATCGTATCCGGCGGCACTGACAATCATCTGATGCTGGTAGACCTTCGCAAGAAGAACATTACCGGTAAGAAGGCTGAAAAGCTGTTGGAAGAAGTGGGTATTACCTGCAATAAAAATGCCATTCCCTTTGATCCTGAAAAGCCTTTTGTTACCAGTGGTATCCGTCTGGGTACTCCTGCAGTCACCACCCGCGGTATGAAGGAAGAGGATATGCGTCTGATTGCTGAAGTGATCGACAAGACTCTGACCAATCCTAAGGAAACCCACGACGAGTGCTGCAAGGCCATTGCGGATTTGCTGGCTAAATATCCCTTGTATGAATAAATCATTTTGGTGGCGCAGTTTCGGCTGCGCCATCTGTTAGCCTAAAGGAGACATACTTATGATGACCCCGGAAACCACTTTGTATAAAATGTATCTGCAGATACTTAAAGAAGAACTGATGCCTGCAATGGGCTGTACGGAACCCATTGCCATTGCCTATGCAGCGGCCAAGGCCAAACAATTACTGGCTGACTCTGTCAAAAGTGTGAAGATTACTGTCAGTGGTAATATTATCAAAAATGTAAAGAGTGTAATTGTTCCCAACACCGGCGGACTCAAGGGGATTAGCGCCGCAGCAGCTGCAGGTATTGTGGCAGGTATTCCTGAAAAGGTTCTGGAGGTCATTTCCCAGGTTTCGGATGAACAAAAGGATGACATCCGCCGTTTTATGCAGATGATACCCTTCCAGATTATCCCCGGGGAAGGAGAGGAGCAGTTGGACATTGATATCACGCTTTTTTCCGAAAACAGCAGTGTACGGGTGCGTATCAGTGGTTCCCACACCAACATTGTATTGGTGGTTAAGGATGGAGTTGTACTTCATGAGTCCGGTAAAATCAGTACTTTGGCAGGTCCCCAGCTGACAGACCGCAGCCAGTTGAGGGTGGAGCACATTGTTGAATTTGCAGATCAGGTGCAGATTGAAGACGTAAAAGAGTTGTTGGATCGCCAAATCGCCTATAACTGGGCCATTGCAGAGGAAGGCATTTTACATCCCTATGGGGCCAGTGTGGGCCGTACTTTGCTGCGTATGGATGGTTCCAGCTTAAAGACCCAGGCTAAGGCTTATGCAGCCGCAGGTTCTGATGCTCGTATGAGTGGCTGTGAACTGCCGGTTATCATTAATTCCGGCAGCGGCAATCAGGGAATCACAGCTTCTGTGCCGCTGATTGTCTATGCAAAAGAAAAGGGCATCGCCCAGGAAAAGTTATATCGGGCGCTGGTATTGTCCAATTTGATTGCCATTCATCAAAAGACGGGCATTGGTCGTCTTTCCGCCTATTGCGGCGCAGTCAGTGCCGGATGCGGTGCAGGCTGCGGTATTGCATATTTGGAGGGCGCTGATTTCAGAGGTATTGCTCATACACTGGTGAATGCACTGGCCATTGTCTCCGGCATCGTATGTGACGGAGCAAAACCTTCCTGTGCCGGTAAAATTGCAGCTTCTGTGGAGGCCGGCATCTTTGGCTGGCAGATGTTCCAGAATGGTCAGCAGTTCTACGGAGGGGATGGCATCGTATCCAAGGGGGTGGAGAACACCATTTATAATGTGGGGCGCTTGGGCCGTATTGGTATGAAAGAAACGGATAAAGAGATTATCCGGATTATGACCGATTGCTAATCGGATACATATTGACTTTTTCAACTGTAGTTGATATAATAACATAGGCTATAAACGCCGAGGAGGATATAATGGGTTTATTGGAATTGTTTTTGACAGCGGTAGGATTATCAATGGATGCCTTTGCTGTAGCCATTTGTAAGGGATTGTCCGTTAAGGAGCTGCGCCCGAAACATATGGTGCTGGTTGGTGCTTATTTTGGTATTTTCCAGGGTATGATGCCTCTGATTGGTTATCTTCTGGGTTCAAGATTTCTGGTCTATATTGTAAGTGTGGATCATTGGATTGCCTTTGTTTTGTTGGGTATCATTGGCTTTAATATGATTCGTGAGGCCTGTAGCAAGGAAGAAGAAGAGGCAAATGATCGTTTCGACTTCAAAACCATGTTCCCTCTGGCAATAGCCACCAGTATTGACGCCTTAGCCGTCGGGGTTACCTTTGCCTTTTTACAGGTAGATATTGTGCCCGCAGTTAGTTTTATTGGCGTAATTACCTTTGTTCTGTCCATGGTGGGTGTGAAAATCGGCCATGTTTTTGGTGTTCGTTTTAAGTCCAAAGCAGAGTTCTTTGGCGGACTGGTCCTGATTTTGATCGGACTAAAAATTTTGCTGGAGCATTTGGGAATCCTCGGTTAATGTAATTCCCGCAGCTCCTTATTAAAGCAGAGAGGAGCTGGAAGGCATGTCTGAAAAAGCCAAACTTTACATTGTCCTAAGTCAGACCGGAACAATCTTTGCACGCATCATTAAATTATTTACCCGTGCCCAGTTCAATCATTGTTCCATAGGCTTTAGCCCCGATTTAAGATACATGTTTTCCTTTGCCAGAAGATATACATACTTTCCATTCTGGGCAGGATATGTGGCAGAAGGGCTTCATAAAGGTACTTATAAGCGTTTTCCCAATTCCAATCTGATGGTTTTGGAGTTAGCTGTAGATGAGGAGCAGTATCAAGCCATTCTTCAGCGCTGCGAAGAGATGTATCGTAACCGACAGCAGTATCATTATAATATTCTGGGGTTGTGTTATGCCGCCTTTAAGCGTCCCCTTCCTCGCAGGAATCATTATTATTGCTCAGAATTTGTCCGGGAAATGCTGGTTCAGCATCACGTTATTGATTCCCAGTTTTTTCAGCCCATGGTGGAACCCGCTCATTTTATGAACCTGCCGGGGGCAAAGATTATATTTTGTGGTATCTTAAAGGATTATCTAACTCAATAATAAAAAGCTGTTGGTTTGCGCCAACAGCTTTTGTTTGTCTTATTCACCAAAGGAAATGCCGATGTCCTTACCGCACTGGATCATCTGATGATCCTTGGGTACAAACTTGGTCTTGCCGGCAACTTCAATCAGAGGATTATGAGAAACCTGACCGGCCTTCATAGCCACTGCCTGTCCGAAATTTCCTTCTTTAATCAAATGGGCAGCATAGGTACCAAATTGAGTGGAAAGGATTCGATCATAGGGGGAAGGAGAACCACCTCTCTGATAATGTCCGGGAACAACCACACGAGTCTCCAGACCAGTGCGTCCCTGGATCTGATCCGCCAGATAATAAGAAACAGAAGGGAAGTTACCATCCTTCAGCGCTTGAACACGAGCCTTACGCTTCATGTCTGCCATAGCCTTATCATATGCGCCTTCTGCAACTGCAATAATGGTAAAGCTGCGGTTATTCGCGATACGCTTCTCGATGGAGGCAATTACACTGTCGATGTTATAAGGAATCTCCGGCAGCAGTACGATATCTGCACCACCGGCAACACCGGCGTACAGTGTCAGCCAGCCAGCTTTGTTGCCCATCAGCTCAATAACCATGATGCGGCCATGGCTGTTCGCAGTGGTGTGGATGCGGTCCACAACATCGGTGGCAATATCCACTGCAGTATGGAAACCAAAGGTTACGTCCGTTCCCCAGATATCATTATCAATGGTCTTGGGCAGGCCGATCACGTTCAGACCTTCCTCCGCCAGAAGATTGGCCGTCTTGTGAGTACCGTTACCGCCCAGGGTTACCAGACAATCCAGCTTCATCTTTTTATAATTGGCCTTCATGGCAGCTACTTTATCAATATTATCCTCTTCAATCACTCGCATGTTACGGTAGGGGCGACGGGATGTACCCAGGATGGTACCGCCCAGAGTCAGAATACCACTGAACTCATTACGCTTCATTTCACGATAGTCACCTTCAATTAGACCCTTATAACCATCGGCAATCCCCACAAACTCCGCATCAAACAACTCATAAGATGCTCTTGCAACGCCACGGATCGCTGCATTCAAGCCGGGACAGTCACCGCCGCTGGTCAAAATACCAATTCTACGTTTCATAATTATCGTACCTCACTTTCAGAAAAAGATCTTGTCCCTATTATAGCGTATTTCTATGAAAATTTCCATAACTTTTCAAAATAAAATTGAATCTATTGCAAAGTCGTGGTATACTAAAGGCACCGATATAAATATAAGGGGGTTACAAGTATGTTAAATGCTGAGATGGTACAGTTTTTTGAGTCTATTTTGGACCAGCGCACCAATGACTATCGTGTGGCAGC
>JAFUJY010000056.1 GCA_017467985.1 Bacillota bacterium | reverse complement strand
CCGCCTTCAAGACGAACGAAAGCTGCGCCGAAGTCGTCTACGCTGAAACGAGCAGCGTCAACTTCGCCCATAACTGCAGGATCCTTACCGAAGAAATCGGAAACGTAACCTGAAACGGTCAGCGGCTTGGGATAGCCAACAGCGCCCATCAGCATATCCAGAGAATAAGAACCGATGTCACCTACGGCACCGATACCGCCGGTGCTCTTCTCGATGAAAGAAGTACCGAAGGGAGTGGGGATACCACGACGACGGCCGCCGCCTGCCTGCAGGTAGTAAACCTTACCCAGCTCGCCGGACTCAACGATCTTCTTGATCATCTGCATATTGTCGCTCATACGGGGCTGGAAACCGATGGTCAGGATCTTGCCGCTGGCCTTCTCTGCCTTCATAACCTCAATGGCTTCATCCAGAGTAACGGTAAAGGGCTTCTCCAGCATTACATTTACGCCATGATTCAGAGCATTGATGGCACAGGGAGCATGCTGGCAGTTGTAAGTACAAATGCTTACGCCATCCAGATCCTTCTCAGCATCCAGCAGTTCAGCGTCGCTGCTGTAAATGCGAACATTCTCCAGACCATGCTTCTTCGCAAAAGCCTCAGCCTTACCGGGGATCAGGTCAGCCAGAGCTACCACTTCAGCATCTTCCATCTGCTTGTAAGCACCGATATGCGCATCTGCGATCCAACCGGTACCGATAATCGCGATCTTCACCTTCTTGCTGGCATCCACTTCTTTTACTTCCTGGTTCTCCTTGAAAGCATCCAAAATAGCATCGTTGTTTGACATAATAAGTTCCTCCTATTATTTATAATGTGGGGCTTCACGCCCAAAATGCACGAATTAAATGATGACCTGAACGGTCTGATGGGCTGCGTCAGACTGGAAGCAAGCTTCCATCACGCACAGCACACGCCGTACTTCTTCCGGCTTGATGAGCTGCTGGTCCTGACCATCGATGGCGGCACAGAAGTTACGGTAAAAGTTATGTACATCAGCTACCGGACGGGGGATGTTATATTCATCCAGTGTCAAGCTGTCCCGGGGTGCCATGGTCTTGGTGATACCCGCAGCATTCTGCACCGGCGTTACATCCTTCTCGATCCAGGCGGTGAGCTTGGCCACATGGGCCTCCTGCCGCCAGTCCACAATATTCAGGGAGCCCTGCTTACACTGCATGTAAAAACGGGGCATGGCCAGGAAATTGTAAGTTCCAACCTCCACATGGGCCGTCTTGCCGCTGACAAAGTCCAGTTCCAGGCGGAACCCATCGTCCACCTCCTGATTGGTGATGTGACTGCAAACACAATTCACACCCACAATCTGCTCCGGAATCAGCTGCAGCATCTGGTCAATCAGATGTACGCCCCAGTCAAAAATCATCCCGCCGCCGGGGGCCTTTTCGCACCGCCAGTCGCTGGGAATGCCCCGGGAACCGTGAATGCGGGACTCAATCCGGATCACTTCACCAATCTCGCCGCTTTCAATCACCTGCTTGGTGGCCAGAAAATCCACATCCCACCGACGATTCTGATGCACGGTAAAATGCTTGCCGCTCTCCTTGGCAGCCTCCACCATCCGGTCAAAGGACTCCACCGATAATGCCACCGGCTTCTCACAAATCACATTTTTGCCGGAACGCAGGGCTGTCTTGACCAGCTCCTCATGGACATCATTAGGTGTAGCCACCACGATAATATCCACCGTGGGATCCGCAAAAATGGCCTCGTTATTGTCATAGACAAAAATACTGGCAGCTTTGGCAGCCTCCCGCCGTTTTTCTTTAATATCGTAGGTACCGGCCAGTTGGGCCACATCACTCTTTAAGATCTGACCACAGTGCCACGCACCCTGTCCGCCGTAACCAATCACTGCAACACGTTTCATTTTATGCCTCCAAAGGTTTCTTCACATGGGGACAATCCAGCTTCTTCCGATAAATGGGAGCTGCCCAATAAATTGCATTTTTGATGACCTTAATAACATCCGGATTTTTATAAGTGGGGAAGGTCTCATGACCCGGCTGGAAATAAAAGACTTTGCCATATTCTCTGCGATAGCAGCAGCCCGCACGGAATACCTCGCCACCCTCGAAATTACCAATAAACACCAACTCATCCGGCTCCGGAATCCCAAAGGGCTCGCCATAAGTTTCTTCATGATCCAGCTTGATAAAACGGTCAATTCCCTGGGCAATGGGATGGGCAGGATTGCACACCCACACCAGTTCCTGATCACCGTCCTCACGCCATGTCAGGTTACAAGATGTCCCCATCAACAGCTTAAAGGGCTTAGAATGATGCCCGGAATGGAGAAAAATCACGCCCATGCCCTCCAGAACCGCTGTCTGGACACGCTTTGCGATCTCATCCGGCACCTTATTGTGGGCCATATGTCCCCACCAAATCAAAACATCCGTAGCAGCCAATGCTTCTTCGGTCAATTCTTCGATTGTATCCAATGTCACTGTGGTGATCACCACATCATCACTTTCCAGTGCTGCCTTAAGACAGTTATGAATCCCATCAGGATATACTGAGCGCACCGCTTCACTGGTCTTTTCATGCTCGCCTTCGTTATAAATCGTCACCTTGATCATAAAAACACCTCCTTGACTTTTCTCTATTGTATAAAATTTTTGACCATACATCAAGTCAATACTATGGCAATTTATGGACAAATATTGCTGTCTACAAAAAGGTATAAAGAAGCCGCCCTCACCGGACGGCTTCATATAGTTATTTCTTTGCTGACTTATAAACCTCAAACACAAGGCGCATGGTGCGGTTGGCTTCTTCCATCTTGACCAGATATTCTTCAGAACCATCAATGGACTGATAGAAGTTATTGATGCAGCTCAAGTGGCCGGTGCCCCAATAGCTCTTGCCGAAGGCTTCCTTCTCTGTGAATTCTACCTTCTCAAAACTGCCCTTACCTTCCTTTATGTACAGTTCAGCCCCTTCCAGACGATAGGTCTTGTTTTCACATGCGATCTCGATGAAAACAGGTGCGTTGCTGGCATAGGCATTGGTGGCATAGAAGCTGGCAGATGCGCCGCTCTCAAAACGAACCCACGCCTCTAATGTATCTTCTGTCTCGATGGTACCCTTCAGAGTATGGTTGGACATGGTTGCCTCAGCCTCCACAGGAGTGCCCAGGAAAACCGTCAACAGGTCCAGAGTATGAATGGACTGGTTCATCAGAGCGCTGCCGCCCTCCAGTTCCAAAGTTCCTCTCCAACCGCTCTCAGTATAGTAGGGAGCCTCACGATGCCAGGTAACGAATGCTCGTCCGCCGATCACCTTACCGGCCAAGCCCTGCTCCAGCTCCTTCTTCACATACAACACATTGTCGTTGTAACGGTTCTGGAAACAAACGCCCACTTTTACCTTCTTGGCTGCATCCATCAGTGCATCCATCTGCTCGTCGTTGATGGCTGCGGGCTTCTCGGTAAATACGTTGATGCCCTTTTCTGCTGCCTTCACTGCCATGGGAACATGCAGGGCATGGGGTGTACATACATGCAGTACATCCAACTGCTCAGCCTCCAACATCGCATCCAGACTATCATATGCTTTACCGCCGTACTCTGCCGCATACTTTTGACTTCTTTCCGGCTTTACATCCGCATAAGCCACGATCTCAACATTATCCATTCTTTTCAGACTTTCGGAGTGGGATCTGGCGATTCCACCACAGCCAACAATACCAACACGATACTTCATAGCATGGGTCCCCCATTCATTTGAATTAATTAACGTATTCCTGATAGCGCTGCGCTACACCGGCTTCCTTACAGCTGCCCGCATGAGTGTAAATTCTGTGACGGAAGGAATAGGTCTCTCCCGCCCCCAAGGTATAACCTCCGCAAAAATGGAAGTTGGAAGGAGTAAACGGACCGTAATCCCGAACAAACCACTGGTTAGGATAATCATCGGACTTCGGATCCATCATCACCGTAATACCTGCAGATACTTTATCCTTACCAATATAACCGGAATAATCCACCCAGTCCGCCTGGGTGGTGTAGATCTGGGCCTCCCCCACTTTACCGGTGGATGCCGTCAATGTACCTGTCTGATCCGCACACAACTGTTCATTTACACGGATAAAGGGAAAACCGCCTTCCTTGGTAGTGCCGAAGTGCACCTCACCTGCAACAGCATGCAGCTGTGTACACAGGTCAAAATACCGCTCCTCTGCCGGCAGATTAAAGAACCGTATGGTACGAGTCTCCTGCAGCAGCAATTCGTCACTCTCAGAAAGCCAGTCAATCAGAGCCGTCATCTGCCCAACCACAGGTCCTCCTTCCAGCACCAGGAACTCCTTATGGAGCTGCATGCCTTCTCCCTGGAACTCATGATAGACCTGATGACCATTGACCTCATCATGCCCCCACCAGATTCCATGATGATGAATATGATCTCCAGGGCCATCCTGGATCAAATTCTTCATCTTGGGACCATACAACGGGTACAGATAAGGCTTTGGCATATCCGCTGAGTAATAATAGCGGGTATAGGGCGTTCCGTCACAACTGATCATGACCCTGCGGCGCTTCTCCTGATGATCAAAATGGATCCCCCGGGTGTTCATCCACGGATTATACATGGGGCATTTTTCCTGGGCCTGGGGCTCAGGCTGAGCGGTACACAGTATCAACTCTCCGTTGTATATCTCATCCATCAGTACAAAAAGGTTGGTATCCTTCTTAGCCCCTGCGGGAGTCGCATCCATACTGTACCCAAAAAGTTGAGCTCGGTATTTTTTACCGGTACCCAGCTCCTGGGCCCACAGGTCATTTTCTCCCTGCCAGGCCAGCAGCGCATCATATTCACTTTCAGATATGGGTAACTTGACCACGGTCGGAGCCATTGTGCAAGTTACTACTATCTTTTTACCACATTCTTGCATTTTCGTCAACCCTCAATTTTCGTTGCCTGCATTTGAGCCTTCACACACAGCTCTGCCGCCTTAAATGCATGCTCCTGCGTCATAGCGTTTTCGGTGCGGTTAATGCTGTCCAGAATCAGCTGACCAAAGAAGGGGAATCCCACCTTGCCGCTGATATCAAAGGTCTTCTCACCTTCTTTATCCACCAGGAATACTGTCCCACCCTTCTTACCGGTACCGATATTCACATACTTACGCATTTCAATGTAGCCTTCTGTACCCAGAATAATTGTACGACCATCGCCCCAGTTGGACAGTCCGTCAGGCGTAAACCAGTCTACACGGAAGTAACCGGTGGCGCCATTGTCTGCTACCAACATGGCATCACCAAAATCATCCAATTCAGGATATTCGGGATGGGCATAGTTGGCGATCTGACTCTTCACCACTGTAGCATCTTTAGCACCGGTATAATACAGGAACTGCTCGATCTGATGACTGCCGATATCGCACAGAATACCGCCGTATTTTTCCTTCTGGAAAAACCACTCGGGACGGGCGGGAGCGCTCAGACGATGGGGACCGGTACCGATGGTCTGGATAACACGGCCGATGGCGCCCTGCTCGATCAGCTGACCGGCAAAAATCGCATCTTCCACATGAAGCCGCTCACTATAATATACCATATACTTACGGCCGGTTTCTGTTACCTTGGCCTTGGCCGCCTCCAGCTGTTCCAGTGTAGTCAGAGGTGCCTTATCGGTAAAATAGTCCTTCCCCGCATCCATAACACGCAGCCCCAGTGCACAGCGCTCAGAAGTTACCGCCGCCCCTGCAACCAGCTTCACTTCCGGGTCGGAGAGCACTTCTTCTTCACATCGGGCAGCCTTAGCCCAGGGGTACATCTTCAGGTACTGATTGACCTTCGCCTCATCGGGATCATAGATCCACTTCAGAGTCGCTCCGGCCTCATTCAGGCCATTGCACATGCCACCGATATGGGCATGATCCAGACGCATTGCCGCATATACGAATTCTCCTGGCTTCACCACCGGATTAGGCTTTCCCGTAGGCATATAATTCATTCCTTCTGCTCTTGACATGATATGTATCCTCCTGAAATTAATATTTGCTTCCCAACGTAATTTCTTCACCACTGCCCAGATCCGTCACCGAAGCACCTTTTTCATAGAAATGAATGGCATTCTTCTGGATGCCGTCCACGGTATAATAAATATCATCCTTCTGGATGGGCAGTTCTACGGTCTTATGCTCAAAACCGGCCTTATAAATGGCGGTGATCAGCTCAATGGTTCTGCGGCCTTCCTCGCCGGTAATCAACGGAGTACCACCAGTCTCAATGGCAGTCATTACATCATCTAACTCACCGGCATGCATGGTGTGCTTCAGATCCGGCAGACTATCATAAAATTCCTGCACCTTGGCCTCCAGCTCGGTATCCTGCTCCGGGAAACCGTTGCTGCGGCCTGCACTGGCATAAATCTTCCATGGAGCGGATACACGTGCCTTTTCCGTCTGGAAAATCACCTGCTGCTCCTCACCATGATGGATTACAGAGCTGGTGACCTGGGCCACAGAACCACCCTCATACTGCAGTGCCGCAATGGAAATATCCTCTACCTCCGCGTTATCATGGGCTGCATTGCTCAGCAGAGCCTGTACATTCTTGGGCAAACCCATCATCCAGCCCAACATATCTATGTGATGCACCGCATGATTCAAAGTACAGCCGCCGCCTTCCTTTTCCCAGGTGCCGCGCCACCACAGATCATAATAATTGTGGGCTCTCCACCAATATGAATCCACCTGGGCATGCAGTACTTTGCCCGTTAAGCCGCTGTCCAGCACCTTCTTCAACTTCATGATGGAATCACGGAAACGGTTCTGCGCGATTACTCCCAGCACCTTGCCACTCTTCTTAGCAGCTTCGATCATCTGGTCGCACTCCAGCAAAGAGGTGGCCATGGGCTTCTCCACAACCGCATGCTTACCGGCATTCAGGAAATTGATGGCGATGGACGCATGGCAATAGGGCGGTGTACAAACACTGACCAAATCAATATCCTCACGATCCAACAGCTTCTCGTGAGCATCCACCACAATCGCATCGGTCAGACCATACTTTTCCTTCTTCTCCTGGGCCTTCTCCGGGAAAATATCACACAGAGCCACGATCTTGCAGCGCTCCGGAAACTCCAGATATGCACTGATATGTGCATTCGAAATATTACCAGTACCAATAATTGCAACTCGAATCATTTGATGATTCTCCTTTCTTGTATTTTGATGCCTTCATTATATAAAATGCCCAGCTCTCTTTCAATGCAGCTATTTAATAAAAATTTATAAAATTTAAAGATTTCGATACTGGATGGGTGATACACCCATGTACTTCTTAAATGTATTAGAAAAATAATAAATGTCCTTAAATCCAACGCTCTCAGACACTTCGCCCACGGTGTGTTCGCCTTTGCGCAGCAAATCCGCCGCCTTATTCATCCGCAGCCGGTTAACGAATTCCGCAATCGTACAGCCTTCTTCCTTCTTAAATAACGCTCCGCAGTACACCGGATTCAGGTTACACAGCTGCGCCAAATGGTTCACCAGAATTTCTTCTTTATAATGTTCTAATATGTAAGACTTCATGTTCTCCACATGCTGATTACGCTTGCCCGGATCCACCTCATACATCAACTTATGAAGCACCAATGCGAAAAGGGCCTGGCATTTCAGCTCATATCCTTGCCGCCGCAGCAGCCAATCCGGTCGGATATCCCGAAAAATATCCAAAAAAGCATCCAGATCACTGCGGTACATCATCGTGTCCAGTTCCAGACTTTCCCCTTCCGGCAGTACAAAATCCAAAGCTGTAACCCGCATACCCTCTGTCCATGCCGTTCGCACACTTCCCGGCTTTATAAAAATGATATTTCCCTTTTGGGGCTCATAACTCTTGCCATCAATAATATAATGGGCACTGCCCTCCATAACAAACAGCAAGGAATAGGCCAAAATCTTATGATCGTTCAAATGCCAATTGGTGGTACATTCTTTCTGCACAAAATAATACATCTCGGGGTGAAGCATAGGGATCTCCTCCTTATATCACTGCATTAATGATATAAAATTTGCAGATATTTGTCAAGATACTCCGCCCACTGCGGTGCATTTTCTTCTTCAAACAGCTGGTACAAAAAGTCCACAATGACCCGGTGTCGCTTTGCAGCTTCTGCCCGTCCGGCTTCTGTCAGCATCATCCCTTTGAGTTTCAAAATCTTCTCAAACAAATGACAAACACTGCTGTCCGAACACTTCCCGGTATATTGCTCCTGGGACAAATTCTCCCTGGGAAAAATATTTTTATCAAAGAAGGGCTTGCCATTTTTCATACTGTATGTATATGTCCGAATAATACCGTTAGCCCCCAGGGCATCGCACATGTCCGCATCGGACACAATCTTGCCCTCCAGTGTCGCCGATCGGATGCCCTTCAGGGACTTGCTGTAGCCCATAGTGCTAATGGCCTGTAGTACCGATTGCTGGGTTGTCGGATCTACCCCCGCATTGGTCATAATATTTCTGGCATTACTCAGCTTTCCGGCCAGCTCTGGCCCCACCAACTTATAATCGTCCACATCATGGAGCATAGCGATCAGGGAGACTATTTCCTCATTGGCTCCCTCCTTTTCTGCAAATTGCAGTGCCAATCGCAGGACACGATTGACATGATCCATGCCGTGGCCGGACGTGTCGTGGGAAAGAAGGGATTGGACTTGGAGGTTGATTAAACTAAATTTACTATCTGCATTCATCATGTCAGCCCCTTTCCCTTCCATAAAATCTGCGCCTTCCCTTGTCCAGAAACCGGAACCCTAATGGTAATAAAACCATCCCTTCCCTGCAACTCATAATATCCAACATCTTGATTTCCTCCACAGAAAACTCTCCCATATCCAGAGTCATTCCCCAAATCTTCAACACTTAATACACTGTCCAACAGAACATTTCCCTCATAATCCATGGCTCTTATCATAGTCTTGCCTTCTGCATTCCAAGCTGTCATGAATGCAATACTGTCACCTAATTCTATTCGTCCAAAATTCTCCACACTCCACACTTGTGACAATTCCTTTGTTGTCATATTGAATTGATACAAACTGCCGCCATTGGATATTTCGTTACCATCTGCTCCGATATAAATACAATTCTCTTTGATATTCATATTGTAGCTTGTAAAACCAATATCCATCTGTTCCAGAAGCACATTCATTTTCCGTGTTTCAAAATCCCATTCATAAAGACCAAGACTGTGCGTCTCATAATTTTTTCTGTGACCGCTCAGCATAAGATAAAGCTTAT
>JAFUJY010000055.1 GCA_017467985.1 Bacillota bacterium | reverse complement strand
TATACCGTTGGGGGACTGAGGCAGGCTGCCAAATTGGAGATGTGCCCGCCCAAGTGGGGGACCTGGTGATTTATGAATGGGGTGGGGACGCCGGTGAGGCAGATGGTCCGGACCATATTGGTATCGTGGAACGAATCCAGGGGGACACACCGGAGGATCAGACCCTTTATATGCTGGAGGGCAATTGGAGCGACAGCGTGGCCAGAACATCCTATGAATATCGGGATAAGAGAGTCTGGGCGATTCTGCGGCCACCCTATTCCGAAGAATTCATAGTAGAGGCACCGTTCCTATTAAAAATGGGGGATAGGGGTGAAGGTGTACAACTGCTGCAGATGGCGCTGGCCATGTTGGGCTATTATATTGGGGTCACCGGTATAGATGGAGAATTTGGACCGGCCACGGAAGAGGCGTTAAAACAATTCCAAAAGGCGCAGGGAATACTCACCGAGGGGATCGCCGGCACACAAACTTGGGAGGCGATTGTAAAATAAACTTGCATATGAACCCATCATATGCTACAATAAAATTACATCCAATCAAAAAAATCTTTGGATAGAGAGGAGAATTTTTAGTGAAAAACGGGGCGACTGTAAAACAGACGCCTAGTCTCGGACGAAGAATTGTACAGAGGTATTTTGTGGACGGTTTGTCAGGTATGGCAATGGGTCTGTTCTGTACACTGATCGTCGGACTGATTCTGAAGCAGATCGGGAGTCTGATCGGCGACAATTGGGTGGGAAATCTGTTCCTGCAAATTGGTACGATTGCGAATTTCGCAACGGGTTTTGGTATTGGCGTGGGTACTGCGGCCAATTTGAAGATGCCAAAACTGGTAATGTATTCCGCGGGTGTTGCGGGCTTTATCGGGGCCTATGCATCACAACTGGCGGCGGGTACACTGATCGACGGCAGTTTACTGGTGCTGTCCGGTCCGGGAGATCCTTTGGGAGCCTTCCTGGCGGCGGTTGTGGGCATGGAAATCGGTAATCTGGTTTCCGGCAAGACCAAAGTCGATATTATCGTCACACCCATTGTTACCCTGAGCTGTGGAGGTTTAGTCGGAATCGTACTTGGTCCCGGCGTATCACAGGCAATGACGGCATTTGGTGGCTTTGTGAGAGAATGCACAGAATTACAGCCTTTCTGGATGGGAATTCTTGTGTCGGTTATTATGGGTATGGTATTGACACTGCCAATTAGTTCGGCGGCCCTTTCCATTATCATCGGATTGTCCGGTTTGGCCGGCGGTGCGGCGACAGTGGGGTGCTGCTGTCAGATGGTGGGCTTTGCAGTTATCAGCTATAAGGAAAATGGCTTTAACGGACTGATTGCCCAGGGCTTGGGAACATCCATGCTGCAGGTGCCCAATATCGTGCGCAATCCCAGAATATGGATTCCGCCCACGTTGGCTTCGGCCATTTTGGGTCCGGTGGCAACCATGGTCTTTCATATGACCAACAATCCCTCCGGCGCGGGCATGGGGACTTCTGGGTTGGTAGGGTTATTTATGACTTGGCAGGACATGGCGGGTGCTTCCGATCCGTGGGTGCTATTGGTCAAGATGCTAGTACTCTACATCATTTTACCGGCAGTGCTGAGCCTGATAATTGCACTATTTATGCGCAAAAAAGGCTGGATCAAGGACGGAGATATGAAGCTGGATCACTAAAAGTAAGATATTTTTGAGGGGGTATTTCGATGTGAGATACCCCTTTAATATAAAGGAGGAAGCAATTATGTTTGTTTTGCATCGCAGGACGAAGATTGTATCGGAGGTACATACCAAACCTGTGGAGAACGCCATTGCAATTCTGCAGCGGGATATGAATGTGTATCTGCGCCGCAAGGATGTGTATGGCCCCATGTACGAGATGAACAAAAAAATGCAGGAGCGGGAGGATCAGCAGGAATTCAAGGGCAAGAATAACGAGATTCAACTGGTCTATAATCAGGAACTGGCAGAAGAAGCCTATCGCCTGACGGTGGAGACGGAGCGCATTCTGATTGAGGCCGCGGATGACCTGGGCTTTGTATATGGTCTGCTCTTTATCAGCAGCGAGTTTTTGAAGGTTTCTCCCTTCTGGTACTGGATGGAGAACACCCAGAAGCTGGGTAAGTATGTGGAATTGGAAGAAAAGGTGTATGAATCTCCCAAGCCGGTGGTTCGTTTCCGTGGCTGGTTCTTTAATGATGAAGTGCTGTTTATGAAGTGGCACATTGATGATGACCACGACACCACCTGGAAGATGGCCTTTGAGACTCTGCTGCGCTGCGGCGGCAATATGGCCATCCCCGGTACGGATAAAGAAGCCAGATGCAACTGGAAGCTGGCGGCGGAGATGGGTCTGTGGATTACTCATCATCATGCGGAGCCCCTGGGTGCGGAGATGTTTATCCGGGCTTATCCCAATGAAGAACCCAATTATCTGGAAAATACCGCTCTGTTTGAAAAATTGTGGGAAGATGCAGTTATTGAGCAGAAGGATTATAAGGTGATCTGGAACTTGTGTTTCCGTGGACAAGGGGATGCTCCCTTCTGGGCCAGTGACACCAGTGGTCAGTTTAATACCCCTGAGAAGCGGGGAGCTTTGATCAGTCAGGTGGTTCGCAAACAAAGTGAGTTTGTTAAGAAATATGTGAAGGATCCCATATTCTGTACCAATCTGTACGGTGAGATTATGGAACTGTACAAAGAGGGCTGCCTGGATCTGGATCCCAATGTGATTAAGGTGCGTGCGGACAACGGCTATGCCAAAATGGTGACTCGCCGTCGGGATAACCACACGGTTCGCGTATCCTCCATGCCCGACCCGGAGGATAAGAGTCCCCAGGGCATTTATTACCATGTGTCTTTCTACGATCTGCAGG
>JAFUJY010000054.1 GCA_017467985.1 Bacillota bacterium | reverse complement strand
TTCGAACTTTACAAGGATGTGACGTACATTTGCCAGCTTGACAGTATTGTCATCACGCTCGTTGAACAGAACGATAACATAGCCGTCAGTGGTTCTGCTGCAGCCGCAGTCGTCTCCGTGCACGTGATCGCTAGCCAGGCCATCCTTTTTCTCGTAGGTATAGACATTGAATGCTTTAATCTCACCGGGAGTACGGCTGGTATCCTTCATCCACTCAAGAGCATCCTCCTGGATGGAGATGTTGGGAATGAATGCGTCCTTGACCTCAGTTGCTGTGGGCTTTGTTGTGGTAGAGGTGGAAGTGGAGCTGGAATCATTCTTATCGGACTCATCCGTCTCAGACTTGTTGATCTCCCATGCCTGAATAGCCTTGTCGAAGGATTCCTTATCCTTGACCTCGCCGGCCAGCAGAGCCTCCATATCAGCCTTCATTGCTGCACGGGCTGCATCCTTTTCCTCATCGGTCCAGGTAGTGGTCTTGCCGTCTTCGCTCTTAGTGCCTTCACCCAGGTAGGTATCATACTTCATGGTGTAATAAACATAGGACAGGGAAGAGTAGTCGTCAAACTTATCCTTCTCATAGGCGCGGAAGTCCTTGTCTTCATATTCCAGATCCTCAGCGTACTTGGTCACATAAGAGGATGCCAGAGCACAGACACGGTAGTACTCGGTATAATTCTTCTCATTGGCACCGTTGCCATAGATGGAACGCAGATAGGACTTTATACTGCTGTAGCCGTAATAAGTAGCATACAGATCCAAGGAATTCAGGTAGGAATCCAGATTGCTCTGCTCGGTTTCGGTAAGGTTGTGGTTCTTGGCGACAGCGTCATCGTAAATAGCATAAGTCCGCTTAGCGGTAGTAATGGCGTTGTCGATGAAATAGTCTGCCCAGGTCGTATCGGTATCATAGGTCTGTTCGTTAAGGGGCTTGGTGGTATCAAAGCCCAGCATAAACGTCCAGTAGTTACCGAAGGAGCTGTAATACTGATCATAAATCGCCTGTTGATACTCATTAATGGCATCAATATAGAAATAGGTAAGATCCGCGACAGACAGCTTATGCTCACCGATGGCAACGGTTTTGCTTGTACGAAGGATAATGCCGTCGATCATGGGGGTGACAATCACGCCGACCACGATTGCAACAACCAGCACCATTACAATGGCAAAGGTCAGTGTGTAAGCCTTCAGTTTCTTGGCATCTTGCCGCTCCTTTTTCTGCTTTTCAGTCATAGCAGCAAGATTCTGCTCCTTGCGGAGCTTCTTTTTATTGGATGCGCTCATGTAATCAATTCCTCTCATTTTGGTAAGCCGCGCAGATTTTCGCGCATAGACTCGGGTATTATAACTGATTTTTATGAAACTTTCAAGTCTTTTCTTCATTCTTGTTGAAAAATGAAAAAAGTTTACATTCTGCATTGGGTAAATGGGCAATAAAAAGCATGGAGAACAGCAGTCCTCCATGCCTGATCCCGCTTTGGCCGTGTGCATCCGATTATGACCTGCACCATAAGGCAGGTGGGTCGCCGCTCCCGATTTTAGCTGCTCCCAACGTCCACCGTACGTCAATGCGCAGGCGGGAGGTCTGCAATCCAACCGGGAAAACTAGCGTCCCTATCAATAAATGTGGGTCCAAAAGGACACATCACGCACCAAGCAGGAGATAATCAGTCTTCATCAGATTCCTGGAAAAGGGATTCCATGACCAAATTGTTCACAGCTTCCAGTTCTTCTTCATCCTCAATCACGCACAAAATTGGCTCACCGTCTTCTTCAATGGACTTAAGAAGAATAACTTCCGGATTTAATTCCTCTGAAGCCGGGATGGCGGCAATATAATTTGCACCGTTGTATTCCAGAGTGGAGAGTACCTCCAGCTCATATTCCGTGCCGTCTTCATCCATAATGGTAATGAAATCTGAACCAAACTGATCCGCCATGATCCAATCCTCCTAGGTTTTTTAATATCATACCGCACTTGGAGGATAAAATCAACTGTGATTTAATATATGCGCCAACCGGCTGAATAGTGCATATTAAGAAAAGTAATCCTCAATCAGCTTATACAATTCACTAAGACTGTCCACATGGACTCCTTCTTTCAACCTTTTCTGATCTTCTTCAGGAAACATGGAAGCCTCATAGGGAAATACTTTTATCGGTTTCTTCTGATTATCTTTCCATAGGGCAACCTTGCCCTCATAGATTCCCAAAAGGAAGCCAAACAGCGCAATATTTGCAAGAATCGTTCGTTTTGACATAATTCATCCTCCTTACGGAGATAGTATGTCTGGAATTTTTCTCTTTATTAACAAATTAGGGCTTTCGTTTTTTGTTGGGGTATGCTATAATTATACGGCTAGTCCTATGCGATTATGCTGACAGCCCGTATTCAGACCCTTTTTCAGCTGTCATATGGAGGTAACAATATGGAAAAAGAACATAATGAAGATGTGCGCCGGGTTTCCAGACAATCCTGGGAGCCGCCGAAGTCTGTGCGTGTTCTGCATGGATTCTGGAAGGGCGCCTACTCTTTTATAAAGATTCTGCTGGGTGCATTGGCGACGGTATTGGCCATTACTGCCATCTGCCTGTTTGCCTTTGTGGGCCTGCTGGCTGATTATCTGGACAGCGATGCCATTATGGGCAGCGCCGAGGTGGTCACGGGTGACTTTGACCAGAGCGGCAATTCAGTGATGTATTATACCGATGCCAACGGAGAGATCCAGGTGCTTCAGCGCCTGCATGCAGAGACGGATGAAGACTGGGCTACCTATGATGAGATCCCCCAGGATCTGATCTATGCGGCAGTGGCCATCGAAGACCACCGTTTCTTTGAGCATCAGGGCGTTGACTGGATTCCTACCATCAAGGCCTGCGTCAGCATGTTTGTCGGCGGTCGTGAATTTGGCGGTTCGTCCATTACCCAGCAGCTGATCAAGAACCTGTATTTGGAATACGACGAGTCGGCTGACGATGTGACGGTCCAGCGTAAGGTGCTTGAAATTTTCCGGGCCACAGAATTTGAAAAGCGGTATGATAAGAAATATATTATCGAGTGGTACCTCAACAAGATCTACCTTGGTGAACGCTGCAAGGGCATCAAGCCGGCTGCTGCAGAATATTTCGGCAAGGAACTGGAAGACCTGAATACCGCCGAGTGCGCCG